>JBOHFU010000225.1:0-6009 GCA_050699675.1 Pseudonocardiaceae bacterium | reverse complement strand
AACGAGCCGGTGGCCTGCCCGATCGCAGCGAACAGGAGCGGGCCCAGCGTGGACGTGGCTTTCTCGCCGACCTCATAGATCGAGAAGTACTCCGCCTCCTTGCCCGGCGGCACCAGCTGGCTGAACAGGGACCGGGACAGCGCGTTGGTACCGCCCAGCACCAGCCCGATGCCCATGGCAACGGCGTAGAACTGCAGCTCATCGCCCGCCTGGACGAAGTAGGCGGCGGCGACCACGCCGATCCATCCCAGCAGGCTGCCCATGATCGTGCGTTTGGCGCCGAACCGGCGGGCTACCCAGCCGTGCAGCAGCGCACCGAAGAACGCCACGAACTGCACCAACAGGATCGTGCTGATCAGCGTGCTGCGTTCCAGCCCCAGTTCCCGTTCGCCATAGAGGCCCGCGATGTTGGCCACCGTGCTGATCCCGTCGGTGTAGATCAGGTAGGTGGCCAGGAACCCCAGCGTCAGCGGGTAGGCGCGCGCCCCGCGCAGCGTGCCGCGGAGCTGGCGGAAGCCGCCAGTGAGCACCGCGGCGCCCCGCTCGGTACCCTGGGGGGCCTGACGGCGGCGCAGCCGGGACAGCGGAATGAGGGTGAATGCTGCCCACCACAGCCCGGTGGTGAGGAAGCAGACCCGCACTGCCTCGGACTCGGACAGTCCCAGCGCGTCGCGCCCGAGGTAGATCGCCAGCTGAGCGGCCAGCGCGGTGCCCCCACCCAGATAACCGAACGCCCAGCCGCGGGCGGACAGCCCGTCGCGCTCATCGGCTGTCGCGATCTCGGGCAGCACTGAGTAATAAACGACCACCGAGGCGCCGTAGCCGAGGCTTGCCACCAGGAACAGCGCGACGCCGAGCTGCCAGTTGGTATCAGCCACCAGCGCGAGCAGAGTGGTCGCTCCCGCTCCGGTGAAGGCGAACAGCGCGAGCATCCGCCGCTTGTTCTGGGTGCGGTCGGCGATGGCGCCGGTCACCGGTAGCACCAGCACTTGCAGCGCGGTGGACAGCGCGAGCAGGTACCCCCACAGCGAGCCGGCCGGGAACTCCAGCCCGAGCAGCGAGATGTCGCAGTCGACCAGGGCATTGCCGCCGGGGCACTGCTGGCCGGCTGTCTTGGCGTCCTGCTCTGCCACCGAGGTGAGATAGAGCGAAAGGAACACGGTGATGATCGAGGTGGGAAACACCGAGTTCGCCCAGTCATACCAGCACCAGGAGCGTTGATCGCGGCGGCGACCGGTCTCGTCCTGCGGGACGCCCAGAGCCGTCGATTCACTCACCGGCCGATTCACCCATTGGTACCGCCTCTCGCGACCTCTCCGGGCCAGGCCCGCCGAGCCCGCAGCACGGCGCGCAACACATCCGGCCGATCGGTGATCAGACCGTCGACGCCGAGATCGAGCAAGGCTGCCATCTCCTCGGCCCGGTTCACCGTCCAGGCGTGCACCTCCAGGCCACGGCGGTGGGCGTAGCGCACCAGCGGGCGGTCCACCAAGGTGATCCCGTACTGGTGCACCGGCAATTGCGCGAGCCCACCCCGGATCGGCGGCCCGAAAGGCAGGGGCAGCGCCGAACGTAGCCGCAACGCGATCGCCGACGCGATGCCCATCGAGGTCAACAGCCGCGGCCCGGCCGCCGCGCGCAGCCGTTGCAACCGGGCTTCGGAGAACGACGCGAGGCACACCCGGTGCCACTGGCCGGTGCAGCGCAGCAGTTCCAGCACCGGCGCGGCTGCCGAGTCAGCCTTGACATCGACGTTGAGCAGCGCCTCCGGGAGCTCTTCGAGCAGGTCGGGAAGCCGGCAGATCGGCTCGCGGCCGCCCACCCGCGCGGTGCGCACCGCCGCCCAGTCCAGTTGCTCGACCTCGCCGGAGCGGTCGGTGGTGCGATCCAACGTCGCGTCGTGCAGGACCACGACCACGCCGTCGCGGGTAGCCCGGACGTCGGTCTCCAGGTAGCGGTACCCCTCCGCGGCCGCGCGGCGAAACGCAACCAGCGAGTTCTCCATGCCGGTCAGCTCGTCGAGGTGCCAACCACGGTGCGCGAACGCACGAGGAAAGGGCCCCTCCAGGAACGGGTGCCGGGGCGAGACCACGCCGCCATTGTGCCGGGCCATGTGGCGGGCCGTGCCGGTGTCAACTTCGGCCTAGGCCAGGGCCAGGCCCAGGACATCAGCGGTCTGTGCTTGCCGCTGGTCGCAGGTGACGAATTCCAGGGGCTCGCCAGCCGCGAGTTCGGTCGCGGTGGTCGCTGCGACAGCCAGATGGATCGCATCCAGTGTTCGCACGGGGTGGTCCAGGACGAGCTGCCGTGCCCGGGGGAGCACTGTTCCGGGATCCAGCGCGAGCAAGGCGATCGGACCATCCGGTCCACAGTCCGCATCGGCTCTGGCTAGCAGCCAATCCGGTCGACGCAGCCGCCCCGAACGTGCTGCGGTGCTGAGCGCGCTCGCCAGCTCGACTCGGGTGAGCTCGCTAGTGACCACAGGCTCACGGCCTTCCAGCAAGAGTGCTCGAAGTCGTTCGTGGTCTGCCTCGTCAACGAGATAGCAGCGAACCAGGGCGGATGTGTCCGCATAACGGACGCTCACCGCGCATCGCGCTCGGCCCGCAGTGCATCGCTCACCGCGGTGCCCGAGCCGCGGTTGGCGTCGAGTACGTCATCCAAGGTGGGCGGCCGCTGCATGGGTGCCGGAGGGAGGACTCGTAGGCCTGACCGTTCCAGCCTGCGCCGGAACGACTCACGTCGGTCTGTGACAGCGTCCGCCAGGACCGCTGCGACGAGATCGTTGAGGGACCGGCCCTCCTGTGCGGCACGCTCCTTGAGACGCTGGTGCAGATCGTCGTCGATCCGGCTGATGAGCTGTTTCATAGAGTGCATGATATCATAGTTAATTATGGCTGCTATCAAACTAGGCTCGTCCAGTTTGGTAGAAAGCAGCGTCTGCGGGGTCTGAGAACTGCACGCCTCCCCATCGGACGCCTTGATGGCGGCGTCGCCAGCGTGACCAGGTCAGCGGATCAGCGAGCCGTCGGTGGATTCGGCGAAGGACTGCGTTTTCCTGAGTGCAACGTCGAGCTGCCCAAGTTCGGCATCAGGGAGCTCGCGTGCGGCGGCGAGCAGCGCGACCGCCGCATGATAGCCGATGAATGGTTTTTCCGCTGGGATGCGCTCGGCCAGCCAGCCGAGAAAGCGTGCGTCGGGAATGGCCTGCAGGGTACTGACTGCGGCGAGCCGCTCACCGGGCGAGTCGCTTGCCATCAGCTCCCGCAGTAGACCGAACGTCGATTGGGCGAGTGTGCGGAGGTTGGAGGCGATGACCTCCATGCGGCGGGTTCGAAGCGGTCCACAGGGCATTGCGTCGCGGAGCTCCTCGTATTCGTGCGCGGCGTTTGCCACGCGCTCGCGCACGATTCGAGATCGGTATCGAGCGCCCGCTCAGCGGTCCGCTGGGCGACCCGCCCGGGGGTTCGTCTGCGTGCAGCAGCCTGCTGAGGACGAGCACGAGGTCGCGGCGCACCTTGTCCCCAAAGTTCGCCCGGACCTCGTAGCTACCAACCAGGCCCTTGTGCTTCAGTTCGGTGCGGAAGCTGTTGATCGCCTTGAGCTGGTCGGCGGCCTCCCACGCGAGAGTGGCCGGTATCGGCGCCTCGCAGAAGTAGAAAAAGATGTACGTAGGGGCCGCTGCTGCTGCCATCCCTCGTACGTCGCACTGGCCCCGCTCGTCGTCGAGATCACCTGGCGACGAGACGAAGATCCGAATCCTCCGCAAGGCGATCATCCCACCACCACCCGCAGCTCGCGGACAACCCGGTCGCCTCCGATGCCCTCATGCGCGGGACAGGTCCACGTCTGGCCGCCTGATTGAGCCGTGTGGAGGGGCGGTAGACAGCGGTACCGCCAGGACATCCCAGTCCATCGACGCTGCTGAACGCTCTCGCAGAGCAACCCAGCCGATAAGCCAAATAAGATCAAGTAACCGAGTTTCGACGTCACGAGGGCGGCTTATGCCGCGTTCAAGGAGCGGATGCAGGTACCGGCCCCGTTCCTTCAGAGATGACCAGCGCGAGCGACATAGGCAGAGGAGTCCTCGGCAGCTGCCTCCCGACTCGGACCGCATGCTCGATCTGTGCGACATCGGACCGCGCAGCGAACAATGGGATGTCATAGCCAGCTTCCCGGTCGGGGAGTCGTCGAGCCTCTGACTGTGTACGTGTCGAGCTGCGACACTGGCCGAGAATCGACGAGGCGGCCGGGCAAGGGGAGTAGGCGATGACGACGACGCACGAGGGCCCCGGGTTGGGGGTGCTAGCTGCAGAGTTCACCGCGCTGCTCGGGCCGGCGGCGGTGATCACTGACCGGCAACGGCTGCGCACCTACGAGTGTGACGGGCTGGCGCAGTACCGTGTGGTTCCGGGGTTGGTGGTGCTGCCGAAGTCCGCCGAGCAGGTCGCCACGGTGGTCCGGGCCTGCGCTGCCGCGGGGGTCCCGTTCGTGGCCCGCGGCTCGGGTACCGGACTGTCCGGCGGGGCGCTGCCGCACGCCGAGGGTGTACTGATCGTCACCTCCCGGATGCGTCGCATCCTGGAGGTCGACCCCGCAAACGAGCGCGCGATCGTCGAGCCCGGGGTGATCAACCTGGACGTGACGAAGGCCGCCGCGTCGCACGGCTGGTACTTCGCACCCGATCCGTCCAGCCAGCAGATCTGCTCGGTGGGCGGCAACGTCGCGGAGAACTCCGGCGGCGCGCACTGCCTCAAGTACGGCTTCACCACCCACCACGTGCTGGGCGTCGAGGTCGTCACCCCGGACGGGGAGCTGGTCTGGCTGGGCGGTACCACCCGCGATGTGCCTGGATACGACCTGCTCGGCGCGTTCGTCGGCAGCGAAGGCACCCTTGGGATCGCCACCAAGATCGTGGTGCGGCTGCTGCGGAACCCGGAGGCGGTGCGCTGCCTACTCGCCGCATTCCCCGGGGTGGACGAGGCGGGCACCGCGGTGTCGGAGATCATCGCCGACGGCGTCACCCCGGCCGCCATCGAGATGATGGACGCGCTGGCGATCGAGGCGGCCGAGACCGCAGTGGCCTGCGGCTACCCCGAGGGCGCCGGTGCGGTGCTCATCGTGGAACTGGACGGGCCGGTAGCCGATGTGGAGCACACCTTCGCCGCGGTGCAGCGGCACTGCACCGGCGCGGGCGCTTTCGAGATCAGGGTGGCCCGCGACGCTGCCCAGCGCGCGCTGTTCTGGAAGGGCCGCAAGTCCGCGTTCGCCGCGGTGGGCCGGATCAGCCCCGACTACATCGTGCAGGACGGGGTGATCCCCAGAACAGCGCTGGCCGAGGTGCTGCGCAAGATCGCCGACCTGTCGGCCGGTACCGGGGTGCGGGTGGCCAATGTGTTCCACGCAGGCGACGGCAACCTGCACCCACTGGTCCTGTTCGACGAGACCAAACCCGGCGAGGCGCAGGCCGCCGAGGAGGTCTCCGGCGCGATTCTCGACCTGTGCATCGAATACGGCGGCTCGATCACCGGGGAGCATGGCGTGGGGACCGACAAGGCACAGCACATGCCACGGATGTTCACCGCCGACGACCTGGACACCATGCAGCGGCTGCGCTGCGCGTTCGATCCCGCCGGGGTGTGCAACCCCGGTAAGGTGTTCCCGACTCCCCGGCTGTGCGGTGAAGTGCCCGGCAAGCGCAAGGGTGTGCATCCGCTGCAGGCTGCGGGCTTGGCCGAGCAGTTCTGATGATCACCTCCACCCTCGGCGGGTTGCGGGCGGCCTGCGGTGACGTGGCGCAGGCCACTGCCGCCGACACCGTGGACGGGGTGCCGGCGCGCTGGGTGGCCTGGCCGCACAGCACCGAGGAGGTCTCAGCGGTACTGCGTGCGGCAGCCGGGCTGGGGCTTCGGGTGGTCGCGCGGGGTACCGGCAGCCGGTTGGCCTGGGGGGTACCACCAACCGATCTGGACCTGATCGTGGACACCAGCCGGATGGCCGCTGTGCTCG
>JBOHFU010000224.1:0-6082 GCA_050699675.1 Pseudonocardiaceae bacterium | reverse complement strand
GTGCCGTTCTCATCGGTTCCCGAGATCATGAGCACCCGGTTGCCGGCCATCCGCTGGTAGCGGGAGAAGATGTCGGAGGGGACACCGAAGCCGGAGACGTGGCCGATATGCCGCGGCCCGTTGGCGTAGGGCCAGGCCACGGCGGTCAGGACAGGTGCGTTCATGGCTCCCAGCCTATGGGCCGAAGCCTATGACCTGCCAGCCAGGGCCTTGGCGTTCAGGTCGCAACACCAACCGCTCGAGGAGGCCCATACTGTCCGGGTATGACCAAACCGGATTCTCGTATTCCTTCTCTGCCATGACAGGCCCTCTTTCATTAAAGTAAACTACAGTGGTGCTACCGCGGCGATGCTGCAACGGCCGGCTGGCCGATACCTGCCGCTGGTGAGCGTTCACCACACTGAGAACTCCCCGGGCGTGAAGGCCTTCAACCTGCGTCGCCGTGGCGCCGATGATGGCCACGGCTGGGCCAGCTGCCCAAAGTTCCTCTCGATATCGTGCCCAGCCCGGCGCCGCGAAACTGGCCCTGACCTGCGTTCTAGGCACGCAGACCGCACCACACCCGGCCCCTGGAACACGACCCGGAGCGGGCCGGGCGCCCGATCCGGGGTCGGCCAGCTGCCGGGTGCGAAAACGGGTTATTGGCGATTGCGAAACTCAGGAAAGGCCAGGCGCTCAAGTACGTGTTAGCGTCGGAGATCTGCGTCACAGTGGACGCCCTTTACGCAAGGTAGGTATGTGCCGATGCCGACCGGGACCCCGCCTACGCCGAGACGCCGAGGACCGTGACCGTGCAGGCAACGACCGTTCGCGACCTGCCCGACGCGCTGCGCGCCGGCGGGCAGTTCGCCGCGAAGCTGGCCGGCCGCAGGCCGGCCGTGTTTCTCGACTACGACGGGGTGTTGACCCCGATCGTCGATCGGCCCGAGGACGCAGTCATGTCCGACGGCATGCGAGAGGCGGTTGCGGCCCTGGCCCAACGCTGCCCGGTGTGCGTGGTCAGCGGTCGGGACCGACCCGTCGTGCAGCAGCTGATGGGCATCGACAACCTGGTGGTGGCAGGCAGCCACGGCTTCGACATCTGGAGTCCGCACGAGGGCACCATTGCCCACGATGCCGCGACCGGCTTCGAAGACCTGATCTCCGAGGTCACCGACCGGCTCCGCGCCGGGGTCGAATCGATTCCGGGTGCAGTGGTCGAGCCGAAGCGGGCCTCGGTCGCGGTCCACTACCGGCTTACTGATCCGCAACACCACGCGAAGGTCACTGCGGTGGTGGACGAGCTGCTGGATGAGTACTCCGGGCGACTGAAGGTCACCCCCGGGAAAATGGTGTACGAACTCCAGCCGAAGATCGACTGGCACAAGGGCAAAGCCGTTCTGCACCTACTGGAGACGCTGGACCTCGACGCCGACGATGTCGTGCCGCTATACCTCGGGGACGACATCACCGACGAGGACGCCTTCCGGGCGCTGGCCGGATGGGGCGTCGGCATCATCGTCGGTCACCCGGACGATCCGGAGGTGGCGAACCGCTCCACCGCCGCTGACTTCGTCCTGGAGTCCACCGCTGAGGTGGAGCTATTTCTCACCACGCTGGCCCGCTGACACGAGCAACCTTTCGGGGAGGGGACCCGTGCCGGACTTCACACTCGTCTACGACGACTTCGACTCCGCGCGGGAAGGCCTGCGCGAAGCCCTGACCTCGACCGGCAACGGCTACTTCGCTACCCGGGGAACGGCCGAGTGGGAGGACGCGAACGCGGTCCACTACCCGGGCACATACGCCCACGGCTGCTTCAACCGGGAGACGACCATCCTCGGCGGTCGCCCGGTCCTCAACGAGGACCTGGTCAACCTCCCCAACTGGTTGCTACTGAAACTGAGGATCGAAGGGGAGGAGGCGATCCGGCTCGACAACGTCGAGGTGCTCTCCTATCGCCACTCCTACAACATCCGCAACGCCGTGGTGGCGCGCGAGCTCCAGTTCCGCGACCGCGCCGGCCGCGAGACGACCCTGCGCAGCCGCCGATTCGTGAGCATGGCCAACAGCCACCTGGCCGGTATCGAATGGACGGTGACCCCGGACAACTGGTCAGGTCGCGTGGAAGTGATCTCCGGGCTCGATGGTCGGGTGACGAATCACATGGTTGCCCGCTACCGCGAGCTCGAGGGGCGTCACCTCAACCCGGTGTCTCCGCGCACGTTCGGCCCGGAGATCATCGCCCTGAAGGTGCAGACCCGGCAGTCGAACATCTACATCGCCGAAGCCGCGCGCACTCGCGCCTTCCGCGTCTTTTCCGGCGGTGAGGGTGACCGCCCGCTGGAGGTTGCACGCAGCCTCTACCAGATGGAGGACTACATCCAGCAGGTCCTCGCCTTCGACGTGGCGCAGGGCAGCCCGGTGCATGTGGAGAAGATGATCTCGCTGTTCACCTCCCACGACAACGCGATCACCGAAACCCTGGTCGCGGCGGGAAAGAACGTCGCGCGCTACCCGGACTTCGCCGCGGCGCTGACCGAGCACGAGTCGGCGTGGACCGAGCTGTGGGACATCGGTGACATCCAGCTGCCCCGCGAGCCCCGCGTGCAGTTGCTGCTGCGCTTTCACGTCTCCCATGTGCTGCAGGTGTGCTCGCGGCACACTGCCCGGCACGACGCGGGCGTTCCGGCTCGGGGGCTCAATGGCGAGGCCTATCGCGGGCACGTGTTCTGGGACGAACTGTACGTCTACCCCTACCTCAGCTTCCGGCTGCCCGAGATCACCCGCGGGCTGTTGATGTACCGCTACCGCCGCCTCGCAGAGGCGCGGGCCGCGGCCCGGGAGGCCGGCTACCGGGGCGCGATGTTCCCGTGGCAGAGCGGCAGCGACGGTTCCGAGGAGACGCAGGTCGTCCACCTCAACCCGCTGTCCGGGCAGTGGGACCCCGACCACAGCCACAACCAGCGCCACGTCAATGCGGCGATCTTCTACAACGTCTGGCAGTACTACCAGGCCACCGACGACGTGGCGTTTCTCCGCGACTACGGCGCCGAGCTCATGCTCGAGATCGCACGCTTCTGGGCCTCGATCGCGCACTACAACCCCGAGCGCGACCGATATGAGATCCACGGGGTGATGGGGCCCGACGAGTTCCACGAGCGCTACCCCGGCGCCGAGAACGCTGGGCTGCGTAACAACGCCTACACCAACCTGATGGTGGCCTGGATCACCGGCACCGCCCCACGGGTGCTCGACCTGCTGCCGACCAGCCGTCGCGCCGTGCTGCGGATTCGCCTCGGGCTGACCGACGACGAGCTGCGCACCTGGGATGAGATGAGCCGCAAGATGTTCGTCCCCTTCCATGCGCACGGCACGGAAGAGATCATCAGCCAGTTCGAGGGTTACGCCGATCTCGAGGAGCTGGACTGGGAGCGCTACCGCGCCGAGCACCCCAACATCGGGCGCCTGGACCGCATCCTCAAGGCCGAGGGCGACGACCCCAACCGCTACCAGCTGGCCAAGCAGGCCGACGCGGTGATGCTGTTCTTCCTGTTCTCCGGTGACGAGCTTCGTGAGCTGCTCGAAAGACTCGGGTACGACTACGACCCCGACCTCGCGCGGCGAACCATTGACTACTACGACCAGCGCACCTCCCACGGCTCGACCCTGAGCCTGGTCACGCACGCCGCCGTGCTCGGCGGCCTGGACCCGGAGAGCTCGTGGAAGCGCTTCCTGGTCGCGCTGGAGAGCGACGTGGGTGACGTGCAGGGCGGCACCACCAAGGAGGGCATCCACATGGGTGTGATGTCCGGCACCCTGGATCTCCTGCAGCGCAGCTACGTCGGCGCCAGCGTGCGCGATGGGGCCCTGCACTTCGACCCGATGCTCACCGACCGGCTCGACGGGCTCACGTTCCCGATGCAGTTCCACGGTACGTTGATCAGGGTCAGCATCTCCGGCGATGAGCTGACGGTGCACACCCTGGCCGGGGGGTTCAGCCGGCCCGTCCGGATCGGCATCGGCGACGAGGTCCGAGAGCTGGCCGCCGGTGAGCAGTGGGTAGCGTCGCTGCGCCGGCAGCGTGATCTTCCGGGCGAGTGTCCGGACGACTCAGACCACACCGGGGGAAGGAGCGATCGTGCCGACACCAGGCTTTGAGGCAGCGATCTTCGATGTTGACGGCGTGCTGGTCGACTCCCCGCACGAACGGGCGTGGCAGGACTCGCTGCGTGAGCTGATGGAGAACGACTGGGCCGGCATCGCCGACCAGACATCGTGGTCCGACGAGCGCTTCACACCACAGGTCTACCAGCAGTTGCTATCGGGCAAGCCTCGAATGAGCGGAGCGCTGGCAGCCCTGGAGTATTTCGAGGTTCCCGACGCCGCCGAGCGGGTGGACGCCTACGCCACGAACAAGCAGACCATGGTCATCAAGCTCATTGAGGCCGGCGAGTTCGAGGCCTATCCTGACGCGTTGCGTTTCCTGCTGGCCGTGCGCGACGCGGGAATCCCGGTGGCGGCGGCGTCGTCGTCGAAGAACGCCGGGCTGTTCCTCCGCCAGATCCGGCTCGACACCTTCGCCGCGGAGCAGGGCCTGCACTACGACTTCCTGCGACCCGGCCTGAGCCTGCTGGAGTTTTTCGACGTCGACATCTCCGGGCGCGACTTCGCCCAGGGCAAACCGCACCCGGAGATCTTCCTGACCGCAGCCGCCGAGCTCGGCGTCGCCCCGGAGCACTGCTTCGTCGTGGAGGACGCAGCCAGCGGCGTGCAGGCGGCCAAGGCCGGCGGCATGGCGGCGTTAGGTCTGGCCCGAGCCGACGACTCCAAGCTCCTGGCGGCCGCAAACGCCGATCTGGTCGTCACGTCACTGGATATGGTCGACGTCGCGGGCCTGGGCGAACACCAGCTGCGGCGCCGTTGATCAGGCAGTCTCGCGCACCGCATCGAGCAGGTGATAGAGCAACACCAGCTGGGTGACCGCCAGCGGTTTGCTGCACCCGTCCTTCCCGATAGCGCCGAGGCTGCAAGGCGGGTTCTGTACGCGGTTCGCTGTGCTTAATGTGCCGGCGAAGTTGGCTGAGCACGGCATCACGCTGTTTCTCACCACGCACTACCTCGACGAGGCTGATGCGCTGTGCGACCGCATCCTGGTGATCGACAACGGCCACATCGTCGCGCAGGGCAGCCCCGACGAGCTCAAGCGGACCGTTGTGGGTGACACCGTCACGCTGGGCACCGACGCACCGGCCCGCGCCGCGCTGCTGCTGGGGCGCTCGCTGCGGGACGTCGTGGTGCTCACGGTTCAGGGCGCTCTGCTCATCACGCTGGCGATTCCGTTCGGGCTGCACACTCCCCTCGATGGTGCGGTGCTGGGGTTGGCGCTGATCGCGGTGCTCGGCTTGGCGATGAGTTCGGCCTCCTACGGGCTGGCGCTGCGACTCAAGAACGAGGACGCGTTCGTGCCAGCGCAGAACTCGATCATCGTGCCGTTGCTGCTGTCCGGCATTCTGCTGCCGTCCTTGGCGCCGACCTGGCTGTTCACCGTGTCGTAGTTCAATCCCTTCGTCTACGTGGTAGACGCCACCCGCGCGGCGTTCGTGGGCGACCTCACCGGCGTGACCGTCGCGCTGGGGGTGCTTGCCGCGGTGGCGCTGTCGGTCGCCGCGGTCGCCTTCGGCATCCGCACCTTCCAGCGAGAGAACGCCTGACCACAGCTCGGCGCGCGGCAGGACAATCCTCCGCTGAGACCCCACCGCGCCACAGACGCCGCCACGTCAGTGACCTACGACAGTAGGATCACACCCGTGCCGGATAACGATCTCGAAACCCGGGTCGCCAGCCTCGAGCACGAAGTGGTGCGGCTGCGTGAGGATGCCGCGTCGGCCCGCGCGCTCGCTGCGCTGGCCGACCGTGATGTCGCCGAGTTCCGCACCCAACTGCGAGGTCATCACCAGGTGCTAAGCGCATTGCGCGAGACTCAGCTCGAACAAGGCCAGAAGATTGACGAACAAGGCCGGGAGATGCGCGAGGGTTTCGCCACACTGGCGACCGGCATGGCACAGATCACCGCACTGCTCACGACGATTGCAGGGGCGGA
>JBOHFU010000223.1:0-6109 GCA_050699675.1 Pseudonocardiaceae bacterium | reverse complement strand
CGTTCACACCGAAGAGGTCACTGGTTCGATCCCAGTATCGCCCACCACAACAACCCCAGCTCAGGGGCTGGTTGTCGCCTCTCCGGCCGGCTCCATCTCGATCTTTGAGGATCGAAAAGAGCCAAACCCAGAGCCTAACTCCCACGGTCGGTCTTGGTCCGTGTGAAGAGGCCGCCGATGACGTCCGCCCCGTCGGTGAGCACCGGCCGCAGCTCCTTGCGATAGACGGCCTCGGTCACGCCTCCAGGCGGCTGATCGACAGGCCGCGAACCGCTGTGGGCGTGATCTGTCAGCGGTGTGCAGGTAGATGTCTGTGATCATCGTCGATCATCGTGCGCGCCCCGGCGCTGGGCGCGGAATGCACCGAGGTGCCGTGGTGAAACCGTGGGCGACGCGGCTGGCACAGTGGTCACCGATTGCCGCGTAGCAGGATTATGCGGTGAACTAACTACGGCGTCGTCGGTAACCTTCACGTGGACAGATTCGCCAGGCTCAGGGCAGGGCACCAGGAAGATTCAGTTTAGTGAGGCTAACTCTCGACGGGTGACGGTCCCGAAGGGCACGTGAAGAGGCCGATTACCCTCCGACGACGTCGTGCCTGCGGCCGCCTGTCCCTCGATGGCAGCCGTGAGGATACGAATCGAGTCGCTGTGGACGTGGTGCCGCGAGGCTAGGGCATCCATCGGGATCGGGATCTTGAGATCGAGTAACTCGACCCCGACTACAACGCCCATCGCGTCGCGGTCGACGTTGATGTCTTCGCTGAACTCGACGGTGCGGGCGACGCTGTTCGTGCTCAGGCGCAAGTACGCGGCTCCAGCGTCACAGTCGAGTTTCACCGACACTACAGCGTTACTTGCCATCGTCGTTCTCCCACGCTGCCGTCACGTCGAAGCTACCTCCAACGATCGTTACCAGGCCAGCTGGATCGATGCGTGCGTACTCGGCAAGCAGTGCATAGTCCAGGGTCGCCACAGGCTCCTCCTCCCGTGCGGCGCTCGTCGAACGTCCGTGTCCCACGTCTCATCACCAGCGGCACACGCAGAGTTCCGCAGCGCTGACGCGTCGGTGGCAGCTCTCAGACAGAGCCAGCGGATACCTTGTCATCTCCTCGATATCCAATGGTGGCCGCGGTCGTGCATACCGATGCCTGTGCGTCGTGGCTGCGATTGCGAGGTCGCCAAGTGAGGTCGGGCGACCCCGGTTCAGACCACCAGCCCCCGGGGGGCGCCACTCCGCGAGGTGGGCTCCTGCCAGCAGCACGCCAGCCACGGCGGCACGCCGTCGCCGGGTCCAGTTGCTGTGAGCGGCAGCTCCCCGGCCGGTCCCATCCAGCCCACTGGTCACCAAATGTCGACTCGACGGGGACAGGTAGGGATGACGCAGCCGGTAAGCCCAACGGCGGCCGGGCGGCTCAGGTGAGTGACCGAGCGAGGTCGAGCACGGCGGTGACCAGCTCGTTGCCCTCCAGCAGCGCGGCGTCGTTGTGGTCTGCCCCGACCACTTCGACCACCCGCACCGGGCCGCCCGCAGCGGCTGCCACCGCCGCGCTCTGCTCCGGCGGCACGATCGTGTCGGCGGAGCCGTAGACGATCGTCGTTGGCACCTGTACCTGGCCGATCAGCTCGGTCACCGGGAACCGGTCACGGAGCAGCAATCGGACCGGCAGCCACGGGTAATGGCAGGCGCCCACCGCGGCGAGGTCGGTGAACGGCGAGCGCAGCACGAGCCCCCCGGGTGGCTGCTCGACGGCGAGTCGGGTGACCACCGCCGCACCGAGGCTCTCCCCGAAGTAGATCAGGCGTTGCGCTGGTACACCATGGCCGACGAGGTAAGCTCGCGCCGCGCGGGCATCGGTGATCAGCCCGTCCTCCGAGGGACTGCCCGGGTTGCCGCCGTACCCGCGGTAGTCGAGGAGCAGCACCGCGAAACCCTTGGCTGCCAGCCGACGGGCCAGCGGCGCCCGCAGCGCGCGGGAGCCTGCGTTGCCCGGTACAACCAGTACGGTGATGCCGCGGTCGGCGCGGGTTGGGGCGACGTGCCAGGCGCCGAGTGCCAGCCCGTCCTCGGTCCGTAGCGTGATCTGCTGTGCCCCGGGCAGCACGCTGCCGGCGGGCGGGACGGCGGTGTCCGGAAAGTAGATCAGGCGGCGCTGCAGCAGCCACACCGCCGTAAGCAGGGCGACCAAGGCGACCAGCAGGACCAGACCGGCGCGCAGCACCCTTCTCATTGTGGTGCAAGCGGCGGCATATCGTCTGTCGCAGCCGCGATCCCGGTTGGTGCTACTCCCGAGCCACACGATCGCCGCCATGATCGACCAATCAGGAAGGACAAACCATGAGAAAGTTGGTCATCAGCACGTTTATCACGCTCGACGGGATCATGCAGGCCCCCGGCGGACCCGGAGAAGACCCCAGCGGGGGCTTCTCCCACGGCGGATGGTCCGTCAACTACTGGGACGACATGATGGGTGCAGCCATGGACGAGGCCATGAGCACACCATGCGATTTCCTGCTCGGCCGAAAGACCTACGAGATCTTCGCCGCCCACTGGCCCTACGTCACCGGCGACCCGGTCGCCGACAAGCTCAACAGCGCAGCGAAGTACGTCGCATCGACGACGCTCGACCGCGTCGACTGGAACAACTCCATCCTGATCAACGGCGATGTCGGTCAACAGGTCGCCAGCCTCAAAGAACAGAATGGAGCCGAGCTCCAGGTGCAGGGCAGCTGGAAGCTCATCCAAACCCTGCTCAAACACGGCCTCATCGACGAATACCGGTTGTGGATCTTCCCCGTCGTCCTCGGCCACGGCAAGCGCCTGTTCGGAGACGGCACAATCCCAGCCGGTCTCACGTTGCGAGAGGCAAAGACGTCGACCACGGGTGTCGTGATGGCCACCTACGAGCACGCAGGAGCAGTCGAGACCGGCTCATTCGCGTTAGAAGAACCAACCGACGCCGAGATCGATCGCCGCCAACGGCTCACTGATCACGGTTAGGGATGACCGGCGCCGACGCGGCCCGGGGTGCACATGGTTTCATTCGGCGGGTCTGCGTCGCGCTCACCATCTCTTAACTGGCACGTCGTCCGCAGGCGGCGACGATGGCCATGCTCGGGAACCAGCGGCCCGGTTTACCGAGTTGGCTGTCCCACTGACCAATTTGTTGCGGGCTGATCCCTTCCGCCATGACAAGGTCGCGGGCCTGGGAGAGCGAGAGTCGCCAGAACTCGGAGTACGGGGCGCCGCCTTCGAATAGCGGGGTTTCGCAGTCAGCCCAGATGTCGTGCAGCCGTCGACGGCGGAGCTCGGTGGGCAGGTGCCGCGCCCAGTCTTTGGCCATACCCGCCCGGACGGCGCTGTCGAGAAACGCCTCGAACACCTCCGCATACAGTCCGGTGTCCAGCGTCGTTATCGGGAAGTGATCGGCTTCTTCGAGCAGCAGCACGCCGCCTGGACGCAGCGCGGCTATCAGGCTGTCCAGGATCTGCTCCCGCTGGGGTATGTGCATGAGCAGGGCTCGGGCGTGGATCAGGTCGAAGCTGCCGCGGGGCAGCTCGTCGCTGCGCAGGTCCATGCGTTGCACATCGAGGTTCGGCTCGTCGAGCTGATCGAGAAAGCGGGTGTCCAGGTCGGCAGCGAGCACCCGCCCGGTCGGCCCAACCTGGGAACACAGCCACCGCGCGATCGACCCTGCACCAGCGCCGGCCTCGAGGCAGCGCCAGCCGGGTTGGATACCGAGGGACCGCAGCCGGCGGATCGTGCTCGCGTCAGTGCACTGCTCGAGCAACGTGAGGCGGCGCCGGGCGTGCTCCCACGCGTTGTCGAAGACGTAACGGTCCGGCGCTTGCAGCTCTGTGGTCGCACTCACTCGGGTTCTCCTCACTTCGTGATTTCCTGCGGTGCACCGGCTCAGCACCAGCTCTCTTTGCGGGACGTGGAATCGCTCGGACCAGTGTTGGCGCGTACGTACCAGCAGTAGCATCGGTTGAACTACGTATCCGCGGTTCTGGACAGACGTATCTCCGTCTGCGGTGGCAGCGGTGCCGGCCGCGACAGCTGGCCCGCGTCGGGAGGTGGCCGCAGGGATGAAGACGTTCGCGCCCGCGGTCGCCCCACTGGTCGGCAGGGACGCTGAGCTGCGGGTGCTGCAGACGGTTGTCACGCGGGTGCTGGACAACGAGGCGCAGGTCGTCGCTCTGTCCGGCCAGGCGGGGGTCGGCAAGTCACGGCTTGCTCAGGAGTGCTTAGCGGCGGCGCGCAGTTGCGGTTTCCTGACGTTGCAAGGCGTCGGCGGTGCCCTGCAGCGGGACGTGACGTACGCGCCGCTGGTCGAGGCGCTGCGCCCGCTAGTCCACCAGAAAGCGAGGCCGGGTAGGCCGGCGCTGGTGGACGGGTTGCTGGACCTCGGTCGGCTCTTTGGTGACCTGTCCCTACCGCCGGGTCCAGAGCTGGGGGATCCGGGGCTGGAACGCACTCGCCTGTTCGAATCGGTATGTCGACTGCTGGAGCGGGCATCGGCCCGGCAGCCGTTGGCGCTGCTGCTCGATGACGTGCATTGGGCCGACCGGGGTTCCCTGGCCCTGCTGCACTACCTGATCCGCGGTCTCGTTACCCGTCCGCTTCTGGTGGTTCTCACCTACCGGGACGATGAGGCCGATCCGGCCCTGCGTGACCTGCTCGCGGGACTGCGTCGCGCCGGCTCGTTCGCCGAACTGCGACTTGCGGGCTTGACCGATCAGGCGGTCGGGATGCACGCGCGAGACCTGCTCGGGGGAGACGCTCCCGCGGGACTCCTGGACGTGCTCACGGCGCGGTCCGGCGGCGTGCCGCTGTTCGTCGGTGCTCTGGTCGAGTCGTTCGTCGACAGCGGGGCGCTCTATCGCTACGACGGTCGGTGGGCTCTGGCCCCGCAGCAGCCCGAGGCGATACCGGCGGTCGTGAGTGCGCTGTTGGAGTCCCAGATCCAACGATTGCCCCACGAGGCACGCCAGGTGCTCGATCTGCTCGCCGTGTGTGGCGCCCAGGTCGACCACCCCCTGCTCGAACGGCTCATGCCCGGCGATCGCGTGCTGTGCGGCCTGGCGGACCTGCGGGCCGCGGGCCTGGTCGTGGAGGAGGTCGCTGACGGCCGGATCCGCTACCGAGCAGCGCATGCCCTGCTGTGTGAGGTGGCCTACGACCTGCTGCCGCTTGTCGTCCGCCGCCGTCGTCACGCCGAAGTCGCACGGGCGGTGGAGCAGTACGCACCAGCGCAGCGGGGGCTGTTGGCCCAGCACGTCCGCAGGGCGGGCGACGAGATCGACCCCGGCCATGCGCTGGACGTTCTGCTCGGCGCGGCCGGCCAGGCGCTGGCCTGCAAGGCAGGTGACGAGGCGCTCGCCGATGTCCGCGCGGCCCTCGACCTGGTCGAGGCCGCGGATCGCCGGGACGTGTTGCCCGGGCTGCTCGACTGTCTTGGGGAGGCGTACGAGCTGGCCGGCTATCAGGAGGAAGCGGTGTCAGCGTGGCTGGCCGCGGCGGCGCAGCACACGAAGGGCATTGCCCGGGCCGAACGGCTGCGCCGGGCCGCGGTCCTGGAATTGGATGCCGGGCGTTGCGAGGAGAGCCGCCACTACCTGAGCGAGGCGGCAGCCGAACTGGCGGACCTCGAACCCGCTCCCGCACACCTGTCGCTTGCGCTGACGCGCCTCCAGATGACCTTCCGGACTGGTAGCTCCGCGGAGGTCGACGCCGCGATCGCCGCGGTGGAGCGACTCGGGGACCCGATGGGATCGCCTCGGATTCGGGCGGCGGTCCTCACCAGTCGATGCCACCGTGCCCTCGCCGCCGGTCGCTACGTCGAGGGCCGAGCACATCTGTCCGAGCTGCTGGTCCTCGCGGCGGAACTCTACGACGTGCTATGGCAGCGGGCGCGGCGCCCGGGCTTCGTCCTCGAGCTCAACTGGGGCGATCTGAGCGCCGCACGCTCGATGGCGGAGGAGGAGCTGAGGCTGGCCCGCCGCACCGGGGTGCCCTCACTTGAGGTGGGTCCGAGGGTAGGCCTTGGCGCTGTCGCCTTCTGCGCCGGCGATTGGGAGGAGACCCTTCAGCGCTGCTGCGAGGCCGT
>JBOHFU010000222.1:4488-6137 GCA_050699675.1 Pseudonocardiaceae bacterium | reverse complement strand
CGCTGGCCACCGGATGCGCCCGGGTGAACCTGGGCACCGCCGCGCTGGAGGAACCGGCCTGGTGCCGGGCAGCGATCGCCGAGCACGGCGAGCGGATCGCGGTGGGGCTCGACGTGCGGATCATCGACGGGAAGCACATCCTCGCCGCCCGGGGCTGGACGGCACATGGCGGGGACCTCTGGGAGGTACTGGAGCGCCTGGACGCAGACGGCTGCCCGCGCTACGTGGTCACCGACGTCACCAAGGACGGCACACTTCGCGGGCCGAACCTGGATCTGCTGCGCGCGGTCTGCGCTCGTACGAAAGCTCCGGTCATCGCCTCCGGTGGGGTCTCCGGGGCTGGCGACGTGGCCGCCCTGGCTGCGCTGGCCCCCCAGGGCGTGGAGGGCGCGATCATCGGCAAGGCCCTCTACACCGGAGCACTCACCCTCCCCGCCGCGCTGGCCGCTGCTCGCTGAACCCCGGGCCGGTGTGTCCGGCTCTACTGCCCGGTGTGTCCGCATTCCATGCCCGCCTGCCTAGGCTAGGTGGATGGCTGTTGCTGTGCGAGTGATCCCCTGCCTCGACGTCGACGCCGGCCGGGTGGTCAAAGGAGTGAACTTCACCGCGCTGCGCGACGCGGGCGATCCGGTTGAGCTGGCCACCGCCTATGACGCGCAGGGCGCCGACGAGCTGACCTTCCTCGACGTCACCGCTTCCTCGGCGGACCGGGAGACAACCTACGACGTGGTGCGCCGTACCGCGGAATGTGTCTTCATCCCGCTCACGGTCGGTGGCGGGATCCGTGAGGTGTCCGATGTGGACCGCCTGCTGCGGGCGGGCGCGGACAAGGTGAGCCTCAACACTGCCGCGGTGGCCCGCCCCGAGCTGCTGCGCGAGGCCAGCCACCGCTTCGGCGCGCAGTGCATCGTGCTGTCGGTGGATGCCCGGCGGGTGCCACCCGGTGAGTCACCAACCCCATCCGGTTTCGAGGTGACCACCCACGGCGGGCGGCGCGGCACCGGGATCGACGCGGTGGGCTGGGCTGTCCGCGGCCAGGAGCTGGGTGTGGGGGAGATCCTGCTCAATTCGATAGACGCCGATGGCACGCAGGCGGGCTTCGACATCGAGATGATCTCCGCGGTGCGAGCCGTCGTCACGGTTCCGGTGATCGCCAGTGGTGGAGCGGGTGAGGTGGGGCATTTCCCGCCCGTGGTGGCCGCCGGCGCCGACGCGGTGCTCGCGGCCAGTGTCTTCCACTTCGGACAGCTGCGGATCGGCGACGTCAAGGACAGCTTGCGCAAGGCCGGGGTGACGGTGCGGTGAGCGGGCTGGACCCGGCGATCGCCGAGAGACTCACCCGCAATGCTGATGGGCTGGTGTGCGCCGTGGTGCAGCAACGCGGCACCGGCGAGGTGCTGATGGTGGCCTGGATGGACGACGAGGCCCTGCACCGCACGCTGACCACCGGCAGGGCCACCTACTGGTCCCGCAGCAGGCAGGCCTACTGGATCAAGGGCGAGACCTCCGGGCACGTCCAGCATGTGCACGAGGTGTGGCTGGACTGCGACGGCGACGCCGTGCTGGTCGTCGTTGACCAGCACGGCCCGGCCTGCCACACCGGAGCAGCGACCTGTTTTGGCAGCAAGCTGCTTGTGAGTGGCGATGCG
>JBOHFU010000222.1:0-4478 GCA_050699675.1 Pseudonocardiaceae bacterium | reverse complement strand
GCGAGTGATAGCTCGCATCGCCACTCACAAGACCCCAGTCAAGTACCGCTGCAGGTTCGGGGTGATCGCGGCGACCACGGTGTCGTGGTCGGCGGAGGCCAGCGGTTCGAGGCGGATCACGTATCGGACCATTCCCAGTCCGATGATCTGGGTGCCGCACAGTGCCGCTCGGAGCTCGAGCCGGTCCGGAGCCACCGTGGAGACCACCCGCCCGATGATCAGGCGGCCGGCGAACTCGCGCATCATCCGCGCGGCCGCATCGTGACTGGCCACGCTGCGCACCAGCGCCGCCATGGCACCGCCGCCGTCGGCATCCCAGACCGACAAAAACGTGCGCAGGATCCGCTCGGCGAGCTGCTCGGGAGGCCCGTCGAGTAGCCGCGGGATGATCTCGTCGGGATTGACCGGGATTTCCATGACGGCGACGAACAGCGCGTCCTTGCCGCCGAACCAGTGGTTGACCATCGCGGGGTCCACCCCAGCCCGCTGGGCGATTGCGCGCACGGTGGCCCCATCGAAGCCGCGCTCAGTGAACTCCACCCGGGCGGCGTCGAGCAGCGCAGCACGGGTGTCCTCCCCGGCGGGACGGCGTCCGCGGGGCCGGCCACCGCGCACGTTCGTCACGACGACTCCTCTTTTCAACGAAAGATGAAAAGGTACGCCCGGGCGTCACTCGCAGTCAAACGGCGGGCACAATGGTTCCATGGTCAGCATCGGCGACACCGGGGTCGGGCACCTGCGGCTGGACCGGGAGCGGTTTCGGGCCCTGGCGACCGATAGCCGGGTGATCCCGGTGACCCGGACGTTGCTCGCCGACGGTGAGACCCCACTGGGGGTCTACCGCAAGCTGGCCGGCGGCCGGGCCGGCACGTTCCTGTTCGAGTCGGCGGAGAACGGTTCGTCCTGGTCGCGTTGGTCTTTCGTCGGGGTGCACAGCGCCGCCACCCTCACCGAGTCCGGTGGTCACACGGTCTGGCGGGGGTCACCGCCGGTGGGGCTTCCGGGAGTGGATGTGCCGTGGGAGGGCACCCCGCTGGAGGCGTTGCGTCAGACCGTGGCGGCGCTGCACACCGAGCCGCTGCCCGGCCTGCCCCCGCTCACCGGCGGGATGGTCGGCTATCTTGGCTACGACGCGGTGCGCCGCCTGGAGCGGCTGCCGGAGCTGGCGGTCGACGACCTGCGGGTACCCGAACTGGTGATGCTGCTGGCCACCGACCTCGCCGCGCTGGACCACCATGAGGGCACCGTCACGCTCATCGCCAATGCAATCAACTGGGACAACTCCCCGCACCGCGTCGATGAGGCCTACGACGACGCGGTAGCCCGGCTGGACGCGATGGCCGCGAAGCTGTGCACGCCAGCCCCGGCCAGCGCGGCGGTGTTCACCCGGCCGGCACCGGAGTTCCTGCGCCGTCGCAGCCCCGAGCAGCACCACGCCGCGGTCGAGGCCGCCAAGGAGGCGATCCGCGCCGGCGAGGCCTTTCAGGTCGTGGTCTCCCAGCGCTTCGAGATCGCTACCGACGCCGACCCGCTGGACATCTACCGAGTACTGCGCACCACCAACCCCAGCCCGTACATGTACCTGCTGACACTTGAAGAGTTCAGCATCGTCGGCTGCAGTCCGGAGTCCCTGGTGACCGTGCGGGAGGGGAAGGTCACCACGCACCCGATCGCCGGCACGCGTCCCCGCAGCGCCGACCCGGACGAGGACTGCTGGCTGGAGAAGGACCTGTTGGTCGACGAGAAGGAGCGCGCCGAGCACCTCATGCTGGTCGACCTGGGTCGCAACGACGTCGGCCGGGTGTGCCGGCCCGGCTCGGTGCACGTCACGGACTTCTTCCGGGTCGAGCGCTACAGCCACGTCATGCACCTGGTCTCGACGGTGACCGGCGAGCTGGCGCAGGGGCACACCGCATTCGACGCCGTGGCCGCCTGCTTCCCCGCCGGGACGCTGTCCGGGGCGCCCAAGCCGCGGGCGATGGAACTCATCGAGGAGCTCGAGCCCACCCGGCGGGGGGTTTATGGGGGAGTGGTCGGCTACCTGGACTTCGCTGGGGACGCCGACACCGCGATCGCCATTCGCACCGCGCTGGTCCGCAACGGGGTGGCCTACGTGCAAGCCGGTGGGGGCATCGTCGCCGACTCCGACCCGGCTGCCGAGGACACCGAGTGCCTGAACAAGGCGGGCGCGGTGCTGGCCGCTATCGCCGCAGCGGGCACCTTGCGGCTTGCCGTGGGCGAACCCGCCGGGTCGCTGCGTGCCTGAAGGCCCCGCATCGCGCAGGGCGCTTGCGGTCACCATCGTGCTACTGATCGCCTCATCGGCGGCGCTGGGCGGCGCGGCCATGCTCGGTTGGGCTCGGGTCGGCTTCCACGTTCCGCTGCGTGGGATCGTCGAGGTCCGGGTGGACGGCTCCGAAGCGATGCCAGTGCTGCCGGCGCTTGCCGTGTTCGCGCTCGCTGCGGTGGCCGCGGTGCTGGCCACTGGCGGATGGGCGCGCTGGCTGCTCGGTGCGTTGCTGCTGGTTACGGCAGTGCCGTCGGCCGTCGGGGCGCTGCGGGTGGCCGATGAGAGTTGGCTTACCGGGGCCGCCGTGTCGGCGACCGGTCTGCCCGCGCGGGCGGCCCCGGCTGGGACTGCCACGGTGCTGCTGGCCGGGCCCGGGCTCGCCGCGGGTGGGGCGGCGCTGCTCGCCGCGGCCGGCGTCGCGCTGATGGTGCGAGGCCACCGGATGCCGCGGCTGGGCCGCCGCTACCAGGCGCCCACCGCCCGCCCGCCTGAGCCCCGTGACGGGCAATTGTGGGATCAGATGGACGCCGGCGAGGACCCTACGGCGCCGGGACACCCCCGGTGACGGGACACCCGACCGGCCAGAGCTAGCATCGAGACCCGGCTCGGCACGGGGGGCGGAAGGGGAGAAGCTTGAGTGTCTTGGAGGCGATCCTCGAAGGCGTCAGAGCGGACCTCGCTGACCGCGAAGCCGCTATCGGATTCACTGAGATCAAGCGACGCGCCACTCGGGTGACGGCTCCTCGGGATGCCCTGGCGGCGTTGCGGGGCCCGGGGATCGGCGTCATCGCTGAGGTGAAGCGCTGCAGCCCATCCCGGGGAGCCCTCGCCGATATCCCGGACCCGGCTGCGCTCGCGGCCGACTACGCCGAGGCCGGTGCCCGCATGATCAGCGTGCTGACCGAGGGCCGGAGGTTCGGCGGCTCGTTGGCCGACCTGGATGCGGTGCGCGCCGTAGTGGATCTCCCGGTGTTGCGCAAGGATTTCATCGTCAGCCCCTACCAGGTGCACGAGGCACGCGCGCACGGTGCGGACGTGGTGCTGCTCATCGTCGCCGCACTGGAGCAGAACGCGCTGGAGTCGCTGGTCGACCGGGTCGAATCGCTGGGTATGGCCGCGCTGGTCGAGGTGCACACCGCCGAGGAAGCCGACCGTGCACTGGAGGCCGGCGCGACCCTGATCGGGGTGAACGCCCGCGACCTGCACACCTTGGACGTCAACCCCCAGGTGTTCAGCAAGATCGCGCCGGGGCTGCCGGGCGACGTGCTGCGGGTCGCCGAGTCCGGGGTGCGTGGGCCGGCGGATCTGCTGGCCTACGCCGGTGCGGGCGCGGACGCAGTACTCGTCGGTGAGGGGTTGGTGACCAGCGGCGATCCCAAGGCTGCGGTCACCCAGCTGGTCACCGCGGGGTCGCACCCGGCCTGCCCGAAGCCGGTGCGGTGAGCCGTGGTGAGTGTCCAGTCGGTCCAGTCCGACACCGTTCAGCCTGACACTCGCGGGCACTTCGGGCGCTATGGCGGCCGGTTCGTGCCCGAGGCACTCATCGCGGCCCTCGACGAGCTCACCGCCGCCTACACCGAGGCCCGGTCGAACTCGGAGTTCACCGCCCGGCTGGACGGCCTGCTCGCCGACTACACCGGCCGGCCCTCGCCGATCACCGAGGTGCCCCGGCTGTCGGAGCACGCCGGTGGGGCGCGGATCCTGCTCAAGCGCGAGGATCTCAACCACACCGGCTCCCACAAGATCAACAATGTGCTGGGTCAGGCGTTGCTCACTGAGCGGATGGGCAAGCCGCGGGTGATCGCGGAAACCGGGGCGGGCCAGCACGGCGTCGCCACCGCGACCGCGTGCGCGCTGCTCGGGCTGCAGTGCGTGGTCTACATGGGCGAGGTGGACACCCAGCGCCAGGCACTCAACGTCGCCCGGATGCGGCTGCTCGGCGCCGAGGTGGTGCCGGTGAAGACCGGTTCGCGCACCCTCAAGGACGCCATCAACGAGGCGCTGCGGGACTGGGTGACCAATGTGGACACCACGCACTACCTGCTCGGGACGGTGGCCGGCCCGCATCCCTTCCCGGTGATGGTGCGCGACTTCCACCGGGTCATCGGGTTGGAGGCCCGCGCGCAGATGCTGGCCCGGTATGACCGGCTGCCCGATGCGGTGGCTGCCTGCGTGGGTGGCGGCTCCA
>JBOHFU010000221.1:0-6142 GCA_050699675.1 Pseudonocardiaceae bacterium | reverse complement strand
CCGCCGACGGATGGTCGTCTCATCTTGAGAGGCGCGGCCCACTCCCGGCCCACCGGCTTCGCCAGGTTGACGATGCCCTTGTCCAGACGGACAGAGATCGACGGCAGGTGCGCAACAGCTACAATCGGCCCACCGACACCGGGCAATTGGGGTGATCTCCGTGAGCGGACCAGTACACGAACGCATCACGATCGAGCCGGACAAGATGGACGGCCAGCCCTGCATCCGGGGCCTTCGCTTCCCCGTCGTCACCGTGCTGCGCATGGTCGCGGGGGGGATGAGCGTCGACGACATCGTCCACGAGCATCCCGATCTCCAACCCGGGGACATTCCTGCGGCGCTGAACTACGCCGCTGAGGCGCTCGCTGAGCACTACTACCCGTTGAGGCCACCTGCGTGAGGTTTCTGATCGACGCGAACCTCTCGCCCCGAATCTGCACACTACTGATCACCGGTGGGCATCACGCGACCCACGTACGGGACCACGGAATGGCCAGCGCCAGCGATCCGCAGGTGCTCGCCAAGGCAGCCGCCGACGGGCTCACACTCCTCACCGCTGACCGAGGCGACTTCGGTCGTGAGCTTGCACTCACCCGAGCCGCCGAACCGTCGGTGATCCTGTTGCGGCAGCTGCCGGATGTCGTCCGAGCCGCGGATGTCACCGCCCTGCTCCTCGCCAACCTCACACCTGCTGTGGTGTCCGCGCTCGATGCAGGGGCGTTCATCGTTCTCACTCCGAGAGCGGTCCGCATTCGGCACCTCCCGCTGCGTTGAACCCCGGCGCATCGGCTTGGCACCGGCTACCGGGCTGACCAGTGCGCTAGCGGGCTCATTGCTGCCCGATCGCGCGCCTCCACGCTAAGCGGACCTGTTCGAGGGCTTCCGCGGCGGTGAGGCCGAGCTGAACCTGCCCGCGAGATCACGGCGCCACCTGGTCTCATGGGGGTGGGTGCTCGAACAGGGGTTCAGAGGGCGGTCGATTGGCCGGTCCGTAGCGCACGAACAAGTCCACAGCCTGCCTGTTGATCGCACCGATCGCCGAACTGGTCGATGGCCCGATACAAGTAGACCCACCGACCAGCGACCTTGACCTAGGTCTCATCCACGAACCAGCGATCCCCTGTATCTCGCCGCCACCGGGCGCCACCTGCCAAGACCCCGGATCGATCGCCGCCACACCCGGCAGACCCAACAGACGGTTCAGTAAGGTTGTGGCGCGCACGGGCAGCTCCAGGATCGGTGTGTGTAGGAGCCGTCGAACCTAGATCACGCCCGTGCGCGCCACCTCGTCAGGCACCCGGCCCTACCACACCCCGCTCATCCACATCCATGGCAGTAGAGCCACAACTTGACAGTGCCGGCTGCTGAGCGCTTCGCTACTATAGGCTACTGCACCGTCGTCGATGGGTGTCATCGTCGATGGGTATCGGCCGTCCGGATTCGAAACGTATGATTGACATTTGTGTCATCAATCGTGACTGTTGTCACGCCATCGATAGTTGGGGCGCGATGGGCCGCCGGAAGCGGGTAGTCAAGGTGCGAGCGCGGTCCGTCATTCCCGGGCGCCAGCGTTGGGACATTGGGGTGATGCTGAGTCAGCCTCGTGTGGCCAAACTCCTGGAGGCAAAACTCCGGGAATCGCCGGGAGTCGCGGTGGTGCGCGCGAACCCGGTCACCGGTCGGTTGCTCGTCTACCACGACACGGCGCTGAACGGCGACAAAGTCGGCCAGCTCGTCCGGGAGGCCGTACGACAGGCTATGGTTTTTACGCGATCGTTGAGACCCGAGCCCAGTGCGGCACCGGCGCGCGTACGACGTCACCGTCATGCTGCCGAAAAGTTTGACCCGCGGCTTGGTCGAACGCGTCAGGCGCAGCTGGCGGAGATCAGTGGTGGTGGTGCGATGGTGAGTGCCGACGATGAGCGCAAGCTCAACCGGTACATCACCGCGGCGGCGGTAAGTATGGGCACCGCAATCGTGAGCTTCGCATATCCGCCGCTCTTTCCTTTAACCGTGGCCTCGGCGATCTACGCCGGCATGCGGATCTTTAAGAATGGCTACAACGCCCTCGTCCGCGAACGCAAGCTCCGCCTGGATGTGATAGGGTCACTCTATCTTGTTTGCGCTTTTGTTGGTGGCTTCTTTCTCGCTGGCTCGTTCGGTCTACTTGCCTATTACTTGAGCGAGAAGCTGGTTCTTATCACGCAAAATCGCTCGCAACAGAGCTTGATCAATATCTTCGGTCAGCAACCGCAGACGGTTTGGCAGCGCGTGGGCGATGTTGAAGTGGAGGTGCCTCTTGAATCCGTGCAGGACGGCGATACGCTTGTGATCCAGGCTGGGCAGGTCATCCCGGTCGATGGTGTCATTACCGACGGCATCGGCACCGTTGATCAACACATGTTGACTGGGGAATCGCAGCCGGTAGAGAAAGAAGAGGGCGATCTGGTCCTGACATCTACGTTGGTAACGGCCGGCAGGATACTTGTGCGAGTTGAAAAGACCGGTCAGGAAACGGCCGCAGCCCAGATAGGGGTCATGTTGAACAAGACGGCCTCCTATCAGGCCAGCATTGTCTCGAGGGGCGAGCAGGTCGCGGACAAGTGGGTCCCGCCGACGATCGCACTTGCGCTGGTCGCCCTACCAGTAGCTGGTTATCAGTACATGGTGGCCGTCCTTGGGTCGACCATCGGGTTGAATATCAAGCTAACGGCGCCTGTTGCAATGCTCAATTTCCTGAACGTTGCTGCGAATCATGGCATTCTCGTGAAAGATGGCCGTTCACTGGAGTTGTTGAAGGACGTGGATACTGTCGTGTTTGACAAGACGGGTACCCTTACGCTGGATGAACCACGAATCGCGCACATCCATACGTGCACCGACCTAGAAGCCGATAGTGTGCTGATGTACGCAGCTGCTGCCGAGCATCGCCAGAAACATCCCATTGCACGGGCCATTCTGGCCGAATCCGCCCAGCGAGGCCTTTCGTTGCCGACGGTTGATCGCGCGCAATACGAAATGGGTTACGGCCTGAGCGTTCGACTGGAGGAGCTGCTCATCCGGGTCGGAAGTGAGCGTTATATGGCCTTGGAGGACATCGCGCTGCCGGCCGGCATCCAGGAGCTTGTACCGGCCGTCCATGAGCGGGGCCATTCGCTGGTGATGGTCGCTGTGAACGACCGGTTGGTGGGCGCGATTGAGTTGGGACCGACTTTGCGCGCTGAGGTCGAGGCCGTCGTGGGCGGATTGCGCAGACGTAACCTGGATATTTGTATCATTTCGGGTGATCAAGAGGGCCCCACCCGGAAGGTAGCGGACGCGTTAGGAATTACCCGTTACTTTGCGAATACTCTGCCTGAGGAGAAAGCGAGCCTGGTCGCAGGTCTTCAATCGGAGGGCCGGTCTGTGTGCTTCGTCGGCGATGGTATCAACGACTCGATTCCGTTGAAGAAGGCCAATGTCTCTGTATCGTTGCGCGGTGCATCTACGGCGGCCACTGACGCTGCGCAGATTGTTCTGATGGGCCAGGGCCTACTACAACTACCCTTTGTTTTCCAACTCGCTGACGAGTTCGACAGCAACATGCAGGCCGGGTACGGTGTCGCCGTCGGTCAGGGTATTGTCATTATCGGTGGCGCCCTGCTTTCCGTCGTCGGCATTGTCATGGGAAAGTTGATTTGGAGTGCTGGGCTGTTGGCTGGTTTGGGTATCGCTCACCTGCCGTTGCGCAAACATCGAATCAAGGGCGATACAGGGCCGGGAGTAGGGTAGGGAGCTGGCGCGGCAGCTGTTTTGGGCCTTGTTTCCAACTCCCCCCGTCAAACCGGGCATGCGGCACTGTCAAGTTGTTGGGTGTGTCCGCGAGCGGCTCGCCTGATCCGCCGACGTCTTGGATGCCGATTGCCGTGAGCAGTAGAGGATTGGCTTGCGGTACGCTATCCCGTGCCGCGGGAGGTTCGGCTTACGCGGCGGCGGCGAGCGGCGACTTGCTTAAGACCAGCGCTACGGCGTGAGGCGATGGAGATCGCGGGGGAACAGCGTTGTTCGTCGGATGTTGTCCGTCTCGATCAGTCGTACGGTCCACCGCTCCAATCCGAGGGCGAACCCGCCGTGTGGCGGCATGCCGTGTCGAAATGTCTGCAGATAGGGCTCATACGGCGCGGTTGCTTCACCGCACTCAGCCAGAGCCCGCTCATAATCGACGTACTCGTGCAGCCGCTGGCCACCGGTGACGAGCTCGAGACCGCGGAAAATCAGGTCGAATGAGTTCGTCCAGTACGGGTCGTCAGGCTGGGGATAGGTGTAGAACGGGCGCTTCTTGGCCGGATATCCCTCGACGGCCAGAAAGTCGGACCCGAACTTCTCCCTCGCCCACCGACCCAGATTCCGCTCATGCTCCGGCGCCAGATCCGGTTCGTCGGGGTCTGCTCCGACCAGCTGCAGGGCGTCCCGGAAATGGACGATCGGAATCTCGTCCGGCACTTCGGGCAGGTGAGCCCCAGCAAGCTTGGCGTCGTCGGCGGCGGTACGCTGGATCTCGGCAACCATCCCAGCCACAACGTCGCGGAGCACGGACAAGACATCCCGGTGGTCCTTGATGAAGCCGACCTCGGCGTCGAGCGAGACGTATTCAGCGAGATGGCGCACAGTGTCGTGTGGCTCAGCACGAAACACCGGTCCGACCTCGTAGACGCGTTCGAAGACTCCGACCATGATCTGCTTGTAGAACTGAGGCGACTGGGCGAGGTAGGCCGGTCGACCGAAGTAGTCGACGATGAAGACATTGGCCCCGGACTCAGTCGAGCTGCCGACGAGCTTCGGAGTCTGGATCTCGGTGAAGCCCTGATCATCGAGGGCGCGGCGGAATCCGCGCAGCGATGCCGCTGCTAGTCGCCAGATGGCTTGCTGAGTGCGATGGCGCCAGAGCACCGGAGCGTGGTCCAACAGCGTGGGCAGGCTGGAGTTGAGGGAAGGCCGCCACAGTTCGACGGGTGGTGTGGCCGCCCGTGAGCTGAGCTTGGTGATGTGCGGATCGGTCAGTTCGAAACCACCAGGCACTTTGGCGTTGGGGGTGACCGCCCCGTCAACGGAGACCACGGTCTCTTCGCTGAGGCCCTCAAGCTGCTCGCGTACGTCCCCATCGCTGACGACGACCTGCGCGAGACCGCTGCGGTCGCGGACGATCAGGAATGAGACTGCCGCCAGTCGTCGGAGTCGGTGGACCCATCCTTGAACGGTCGCGCGTCGCCCGACCTTCGTGGACAGCGCTGTACTGAGCGTTCGTTGCATTCGGCACCCCCTCGGTTTCTCACCCCGGGAGATGTGGGCGATCGGGTGCTCGCGGTGCCACCACACCTTCACCGACCATGTGGTCGGCCTCGTTGCGGTCTGATGACGGTGACCAACCAGGCGGCTCCGAGGTCGTCACTCTCATCAACGCTGCCTCGCACACCGTACCTAACCTCCGGGGACTGCCCCGCTCAGTCCGGGTAGAGGCAGGTCACCCGTTAGGTGTGTCTTTAATGAGGGGGCGTCTTGCCGAACTTACTGTTCACGATGGTCAGCAGTCCGGCATCGGGGTCGACCTCGCCCGGTGCAATCCGATGGCCTCACCCACCCGCAGGCCGAGCAAGCTGATCAGCGCTTGGTGGGTGGCAGCGACACCGGCCCGCCGGCAGGCCCGCTGGACCACCGCGAAGACCGAGCCTTTCGGCCCCAGGCCGGTGAAGGGGGCATGCAGGATGACGAACAACCTGCGGGTAGCGCACCGCGGCCGACCGTACCGGACGTAGTCGGCCAGCGCCTCCCCGACATCGACCGGCAGAGGCAGCACCTCAATCCGGTTCCCCTTGCCACGGACCACCAGCTCACCGGCCCGCCAGTTGATGTCGTCCAGCTCGATCGCGCTCACCTCGCCGACGCGCAACCCCAACGTCGCCGACAACAGCAGAATCGCGTAGTCACGGCGTCCTGCCGCGCTGTCCCGGTCACAGCCGGCCAGCACAGCGGCCACCTCATCGGCGTTGACCGACCGCGGCAACGTGGTCAGCTTTCAACCCGGCACCAACGGGACCGCGCCCACCAGCGGATGCGGTATGTGCCCGGCCGTGTGCAGAAACCGCAGCAGCGACCGCAACGCGGT
>JBOHFU010000220.1:0-6145 GCA_050699675.1 Pseudonocardiaceae bacterium | reverse complement strand
CCCTCCGCCGGGAAAGCTCTCGAGCACATTAGTCCCTCATGTTCGTACTCGTCGTTGGCGACGATCAGGGCTCTGCGCCTGCTGTCCATCGTTCGCCGTCCTCCGTGGAATGCTTGCTGACAAACAAAGCAATCAGCCGTTCCTGGTCTGCCGCCGTCGCCTCGGAAAGCTCCAGGACGTCGCCGTCGATCTCCAACCGCACTCTGCGGGGGGCTGCTTCGCCGCGAGCCATCCATGTTCTGATGGTCGAAATGACCGTCCGTAGGCCCTGGGTAGACTGGCCGAGAGTCACCAGCAGTCCGCCGACTGCGGCGATATCGAAGGCCCGGGCGCCCGCCGGAGGCTTACCCGCAGACAGCGCGGTCACGTCTGCCACGTCCAGCTCGAGCAGCTCCCGGCGAAGGAAACTGGTCAGCAGGTCGAGTCGCTCGATGTCCGCGCCCTCTTCACCGAGATGTACCTGCAGTGCGCCGTCCACCTAGCCTGCCTCCTTGGCTGCTATGCAGCCCGGCTTGCAGCTACGCCAGTCCTGTCGTAGCTGCTCCGACCTAACTCTCTGGTACATCGCGTCCGAGCGCGAACTCATTATGCTGCATGGACACCTCGATCGGAGCGTGCAAGAGTGCCCATCGCTCACCGCGACCGCCGTCACGACTCTCGGCGTCAGATAACCTCGATGACCAGGTTTTGCGGGCATGCCGTGACCAGGCGCTCGATATGCGCGAGGTCGGAGGCATCAGCGCCGCGCGAGCACCTGACGTGCCCACGCCTCGCCGCCGCCTCGGCCAGCCAACTGCTCACCGACGTCCCCGCCTCGGCTGCGGCACGAACCAGCTGGATAGCCAGCTCGGGCGGCACGAAATGGACCGTTTCGCTCTCCGTGCCATTAGGCCACCAAGCCGATTAGAGCAGTTGAGCCAGCTGCAGGTGGACCGGGAACGGCTCGGTGGTGGTGAAGGCGCCGGTGACGCTGCCGCCGTCCTGGTAGCCGAACCCCTCGGCGAGGTGGCAGTCGAGCAGCGACACCGGCTCGTCGAGGTCCACGATCCAGTAGTGCGGGATGCCGGCGTCGGCGTACTCGCTGCGCTTGGCCACGTGGTCGGTCCGGCGAGAGCCGGGCGAGACGATCTCGACGACGACGAGCACTTCGGCGGCCCGGATCAGCCCACCCTCATCGCGCACTCGTCGACGCGCACCTTGCCCGACGATCACAAGATCCGGTCGACGGGAGAACCCCGGCTGATCGGGGTCGGCCAGCTCAAGGTCGACGTCGATGTCGGGGATCACCTCAAGGTGATCCGGCAACTGTGGGCGCAGCTGCATCGCCAGCGCGAGTCCAGCGACGTTGTGATCGGGAACCGGGCTCGGCGACATCAGCAGGCGGCCTTCCAACAGCTCGGTATAGCCCGATTCGGTCTCGCCGAGCTCGGCATACTCGGCCACGGTCAAGAGGTGACCCAGTGGCTGGGGAAGGGCTGTCACAGTGGGCTCCTCATGTCGGGGCCAGTCTCCCACGGTGACCGCCGCGACGGTTGGCCCAGCGGCACCGGCAGGTGGCCGTGTCGCCGCCGTGCGGCTCGCCCGAGGTGTTCGAGCGCAGCGGTCCGTGGACCGAGGAGGAGTTCCTCGCCCTGCCGGTGGACCGGCGGATCGAGCTGCTGGACGGGGCTCTGCTGGTGAGCCCCAGTGCCCGGGCTCGCCACCAGCGGTTGTCGTCCCGGCTCTGGGCCGCCATTTGATGCTGCGGTGCCGGTGGGGCTTGAGGTGCTGGAGGGGATCAACGTCCGGGTGGGCCCTGGAAAGATCCTCATCCCGGATCTCGCCGTGGTCAGCACCCCGGGCTCGACCTGACCGTGTGCGAGGCTGCGGACGTCGGGCTGATCGTGGAAATCAGCAGTCCAACGCGGTGGCCGATCAGGCGGTCGAGCCGCAGCTCTATGCGCAGGCTGGTATTCCGCACTACTTGCGGGTTGAGCTGCGCCCGGCCGGTCCATGCGCTGTCGTCTGCCAGCTTGAGCGTGACCATTATGTCGAGATGGCGCGCGTCGAGCCGGGTCGCCTGCTAGAGCTGACCGAGCTGATCGCCGTCACGCTTGATCTCGCCGCCTTGGCAGCGGCCACTCGTCCACCCAGCGCCGCGGCGCAGTGACCGATCTGATCGGCATCTTGCACCGTCGTCGCACTCAAGACTGCGAGTGTCCGTTGACCATCGAATGTCCGTCGACCATCTAGTCGGTTTCCCACCCAGCGATATGCACGTTGCGGGCTCTTTGGATCGCCTTCAGCCCCAATGACGCCGTCCACGACGGTCCGAAGCCGGCGACTGACGCCCGAGTATTCACCATTCCGTAAGACGACCAGCGGGCTCGGTCAGCGTAGCGCTGACAGGATCGGACCATCCGCTACCTGAGGAGGTTTATCGCGAGGAAACGCAGCGCGGCAAGGTAGCGGCGATGGCACGGGCGCTGGCCGCCACCGCGATAATGGCGCTGGGCTTTCTCCTCGTGTTCGGCACCTTCGGACTGGTGATCGCCCCGCTGGCCAGCTCGGTGCAGCAGTACCTGCCGGCGGTGACCGTGGTGATCGGTGCCGGGCTGCTGGCGTTTGGGTGTCTGGATGCTGCGCGAGCGGGAGATCACGCTGCTGCTGCCCAAACCCGGTCGCGGCGCGCCGACGGCTCGGCTCGATGTTCGGCTACGGGCTGGCCTATGCCATCGCCTCGCTGTCCTGCACCATCGGTCCCTTCCTCGCGGTGACCGCCGGGACGTTTCGCAGCGGCTCGGTGCTGGACGACTGGACGGCATGCTGGCCTATCTCGCCTACGGCTCCGGTATGGCGTTGGTCGTCGGTGTGCTCGCCGTCGCCACGGCGTTGCCCAGCTCGGCGGTTACTCGGGGCGCCCGGCGCCTGCTGCCGTATGTCAACCGGATCAGCGGCGTGCTGCTCGTCGTGGTCGGGCTGTACGTGGGCTACTACGGGATCTACGAGCTGCGGCTGTACCTCGGGGACGGTCCGGCCAGTGATCCCGTCGAGGTCCACGATCCATGGTGACCGCCACGGCCCGAAGCTCGACGAGGATCGGGCTAGGCGGAGGCCCGTCTCGCGCTGTCGTCACACTCACGTTCCGTGGTAGAGCCGTTCAAGGTCCAGCAGAACCGCATCGGCCGTATCCGCCGCCGCGCGTAGTTCCGGTGTGAAGCCTGCGCCGCTTGCGCACAGCAGCTTCGCTCCGGCCGCATCGAAGTCCTGACGGCGCCCCAGCAGACCGCGGATGTGGCGGAGCCGGTCGAGATGAGACAGCCCCATCTGTTCGCCCCACTTGGCCTCGCCCAGGACGAGTATCGGGCGTGAACCGGCGCCCGGCTCGCCGAGGGCCACGATGTCCGCCTCATGACTGGTCCGTCGCGCAGCGTCGTTGACGGCGCCGTGGCCGACGGTGGCCGGGATCCCGCCGAGTGTCTCGGGTGCGGCGAACTCGGCTACCCAGTTGCGGCAGAGCTGCTCGAAGTGCGGTCCCAGCAGCGCGCTCTCGAACCCCCGCCGGGTGCTTCGCCATACCTGCGCACCGTGGCGACGTTCTAGCCGCGTCCAGGCGGGACGCATGATCGCCTGGTAGAAGGCGACGAGCGGCTCGGTGATGCGGTAGTTGCTCCGGCCGGCTCGGAGCGGGTCGGCGTCGCGGGTCAGCAGACCGGCATCTTCTAGCACCGTCAGGGGATGTTGCAGGTCGGTCGCCTTGCGTCCGATATAGCCGGCGATACCGCTGCGCGTGGTGTTGCCTTCCGCGACCGCGGCGAGCACTGAGTGGTACAGCGTGGGGTCGCGAAAGCCCGGATCCTCGGCGAGAAGGTAGCGCGCCTCGCGGAACAGCGGGCTGGCTGGACTGAGTACGGCTCTGGCCACCCAGCTGTCGAAGTCCGCCATTGAGGAGGGGGCATCGTCGCGCACATATTCGCGCCGATACGCCGGCGTCCCACCCACAATCGCATTCACGAGTACGGCCAGGCGCGGATCGTCCAGATTCCAGAACTCGGCGGCAAGGCGGTAGTCCAGCGGTGCGACACGCAACTCCAGTCCAGCTCGGCCGCGCAACGGTGCCGTGCCCGAGAGCATCCCGCCCATGAACGACATGGCCGACCCGCAGAGCAACAGACGGGTCCGGGAGCCGGTCCGCTCAAGCCGGCCGGGGGTGAGCGCGTGCTGGATGACCGACGGCAGGGCGCGGCTGGCCAGGGCCAGATAGGGGAACTCGTCCAAGACCACAACGGTGGGCTGATCCCGCCCGATCTGAAGCAGCACGTCGATGGCGCGCTCCCACGACTCCAGTTGCAGCGGTGCGGGGGCACCGACGTGGTCTGCGATGACCTGGCCGAGGCGGCGCAGGGAGTCGGCCTCAGTGGCCTCGGTCGCGGCGAAGTAGAGCCCGCCCGTCGCCTGCGCGAGGGAGTACAGCAACAACGTCTTGCCCTGCCGTCGCCGCCCAGACACCACCCCGAGCGTCGCGCCCGCGGCGTTGTCAACAGCGAACCGCGCGAGGTCGTTCCACTCGCCATCCCGGTCGAACATCTCGGACGGCTTACGCGGCAGTTCCACAGTAAGAAGTGTACTTCTTGGAATCGTACTTCTCGTCTGCGAGGTGGGTCGGCGGCTGGCCTGCGCGCATTGCCACTCACGGGGCCGCTAGGCCAAGGGACGGTCGGTGGGGGCGATGGGGGCTGTTAGTACGTCGCGGCCGGTGAGGTAGCGGTCGGCGCCGGCGGCGGCGGCGCGGCCTTCGGCGATGGCCCAGACGATCAGCGACTGCCCGCGGCCCATGTCGCCGGCGACGAACACGCCCGGCACGCTGGTCATGAAACACCCATCGCGGGCGACGTTGCCGCGCGCGTCGTAGTCCACGCCGAGCCCTTCCAGCAGCTTGCCTTTCTCCGGCCCGACGAAGCCCATGGCCAGCAGCACCAGATCAGCGGGCAGGTCCTGCTCGCTGCCCTGCACCGGCACGAACGTGCGGCCTTCGGAGACGACCTCGACCAAGCGCAGCGCCCGCACCCGACCTTCGCCATCATCGAGGAACTGTTGGGTGCTCACCGAGAACAGCCGCTCGCCGCCCTCCTCGTGAGCCGAGGACACCCGGTAGATCATCGGGTAGGTGGGCCAGGGCTGCGATTCAGGACGCTGCTCCGGCGGCAGGGGAAGGATCTCGAGTTGAGCGACCGAGGCGGCGCCCTGGCGGTGCGCGGTGCCCAGGCAGTCAGCCCCGGTGTCACCCCCGCCGATGATCACCACATGTTTGCCCTCGGCGTGGATGGGCGACCGCGTGAGGTCACCCTCCTGTACCCGGTTGGACGGGGGTAGGTACTCCATCGCCTGGTAGATGCCAGCCAGCTCGCGGCCGGGCACCGGCAGGTCCCGCCACGCGGTGGCGCCACCGGCGAGCACCACCGCATCGAAGCCCGCGCGCAGCTCGTCGACGCTGAGGTCCTCTCCGACGTCGACGCCGGCCCGGAACTCGGTGCCTTCGGCGTGCATCTGCTCCAGCCGCCGGTCCAGCCGGTGCTTGGCCATCTTGAACTCGGGGATGCCGTAGCGCAGTAGCCCACCGATCCGGTCCGCGCGCTCGTAGACCACCACGTCGTGCCCGACCCGGGTCAGCTGCTGGGCCGCGGCCAGCCCAGCCGGGCCGGACCCGACCACGGCGACCTTCCGGCCGGTACGAACCGAAGGCGTAACCGGGTGCACCCGACCCTCTTCCCAGGCCCGGTCGATGATCTCGATCTCGACCTGCTTGATGGTCACCGGGTCGTCGTTGATGGCCAGCACGCAGGCCGCCTCGCACGGCGCTGGGCACAGCGTGCCGGTGAACTCGGGGAAGTTGTTGGTGGCGTGCAACCGCTCGATGGCATCGGCCCAGTCCTGGCGCCAGACCAGTTCGTTCCACTCCGGGATCAGGTTGCCCAGCGGGCAGCCCTGGTGGCAGAACGGGATCCCGCAGTTCATGCACCGGCCGGCCTGTGCCTCCACCGCCTCGCGGCCGAAGTCCTCATAGACCTCCCGCCAGTCGCGCAACCGCAGCTCCACCGGACGCCGAGGCGGGTTCCGCCGCCCCGTGGTGAGAAAACCCTTCGGGTCAGCCACCGCGGCCTCGCGC
>JBOHFU010000219.1:0-6156 GCA_050699675.1 Pseudonocardiaceae bacterium | reverse complement strand
GCACCTGCAGGAGCTGTGTCACAAGTAGTCAGCCGGGCAGGAAGCTCAACCGGACAGTGCGGACCGGGTTGTCGCCATTGGTGTCCACCAGGCAGATCGACTGCCAGCTGCCCAGCGCGAGTTGCCCCCCGAGCACCGGAATGCTGGCGTAAGGGGGCAGCAGAGCGGGCAGCAGGTGATCCCTGCCGTGCCCGGGGGAGCCGTGCTGGTGGCGCCATCGTCCGTCGGCGGGCAGCAGCTCACGCAGCACGGTGAGCAGGTCAGTGTCGCTGCCCGCCCCGGTCTCGATCACCGCGAGGCCCGCGGTGGCATGTGGTACCCACACGTGCAGCAGGCCGTCGCGCGCGCCTGCTTGGTTGAGGAATGCGCGGCATTCCGCGGTGAGGTCACGCACCTGCTCGTGCGAGCCGGTCTGGATACGGAGTTCCTCGGTGTGCACGCAAGTACGCTAGCCGCCGGCTCAGGGCGCGCCGGGGAACGGGACAGTAGGCGGGGTGATACCTGCGGCGGCGCGCCACCGGGTCGCCCGCACGGCCGCTCGGGTCAACGCGTCCAGCGCAGCTCCGCGCAGGTCCGGCTCGGCTGGGCTGCGATCCACCACCGAGCTTTCCACCACCGAGCGCCACGCCGCCGCCGTGTCGGTCTCCGCGGTGATCACCAGCCGTAGCGCCGACGCGGCGTCGGTGACCGGTTCGGGGCTGAGGTAGCCCGGCTCGGCCGGCAGGGGCCGCGCGCCCGCGTCGATCAGCGTCCGTTCGGTGGCATCCCGCCGAGCCTGGTGCGCAACAACGCCCTCGTCGAGCTCGCCAGCCAACTCATCCGGCACAAAGGCACCCGCCAGCCCGTAAACCCACACCGCCGCATGCTCAGCCGCCAGCGCAGCCTGCAGCGCGTCCACCGGCACCGATCGAGCCCCATATGGAGACATATCGCGGTCATGAGGGGTCTGATCGCTGCGATATGTCTCCATATCGCGGTGCGAGGGGGTCATGGCAGCACCGCGGCGTGGGTGGCGCAGCAGGCTGCTACGGAGGCCAGGAGGGCTGCTCGGTAGCCGGGGAGGGTCAGGACTAGCTGGGTTGCTTCGTCCTGGGCGGCGTGCATCGCCTGGAGCAGAGCGGCTCGAGCGCTGGCCAGGTCGGGATCGGCGAGTGGGGGCGCGGGCGCAGCCGGCGGGGCGGCGCTACTGGGAGTTGACGCGGGCCGGACCCGGCGCAGTTCGGCACGCAGCGTGATCGCGTGCGCCATTCGGTCTGCGGCGAGTGCGCTGGCCGCTGTGGCCAGGGCAGGGTGTGTCTGGGGTCCCGTCGGACCCGCCATCTGGGCCGCCATCTGGGCCACTGCCTGCGCCAGGGCCGAGTCGGTCTCGGCGCGCCGGGCCGGTGGCTCCAGCGGATCGGGGCGCTCGGGCACCGCCGGAGATCCGGTGCACCCGGCCAGCGCTGCCGGGCCGGCGACCAGCAGTGCGGCCCCGGCTGCCAGCACGCGGCGTCGACTGGGGCGGGGTCTGGACACGGTCGGCCATCCTTCCAGCCCCCTGGTCCGCCCGTGCACAGCACCGTGATCCGTTTGGCGCAGATAGTTCCCGCGACGCGATACCCTGGGTGATCTCGACCGGGGTGCGCCCCGCGCTGGTCGTCGCCCGCATTTGCCACATCGACCGACAGACAGTCACTTCCAGGCAGGAGACTATGGTGACCACTCAGCCCGCGAACCCCGGCTCAGCGCTTGAGTCGGTGGTGCGCGACGTGGTGGTCGGTACCGGGTTCGAGCTCGAGGGCCTGGACGAGGTACGCGCAGGCCAGCGCTGGCTGGTCCGCGTGATCATCGATTCGGATGCGGGCGTTGGGCTAGACGACATCGCCACGGTGAGCCGTGCGGTATCGCTGGCCCTGGACGACCGCGACGAGCTGCTCGGGGGGCCCTACACCCTCGAGGTGACCTCACCCGGGGTGGACCGGCCGCTGACTCGGCCTCGGCACTGGCGGCGAAACCGGCTGCGGCTGGTCCGGGTCGCGGTGGCAGACAGCGCGGAGCTGGTCGGTCGGATCGGGGACTGCGACGACGAAGGCGTCACACTGCTGGTGTCGGGAGCCCTTCGCCGGGTGCGTTACGCGGAGCTGCGCCGTGCGGTGGTGGAAGTGGAATTTCGCCAGCCGCCGGCCGCCGAGCTCGCTGCGCTCGACGGGGTGGGACGGCAGGACTTGGAGGAACGGTGAACGTCGACATCGCCGCACTGCGCGCCATTGAACGGGACAAAGACATCGCCTTCGAGACGGTGCTCGAGGCCATCGAGACGGCGCTGCTCACCGCGTACAAGCATACCGAGGGTCACCAGGCGCACGTGCGCATCGATGTCGACCGCAAGACCGGCCTGGTCCGGGTGCTGGCCCAAGAGCTCGACGCCGACGGCAATGTCCGTCATGAGTGGGACGACACGCCCGAGGGGTTCGGCAGGATCGCTGCCACCACAGCCCGTCAGGTCATCCTCCAGCGGCTGCGCGACGCCGAGCATGAGCGCGCCTTCGGCGAGTTCTCGGCCAAGGAGGGCGAGATCGTCGCCGGGGTTGTGCAGCGCGACGCCAGGGCGAACGCACGTGGTGTGGTAGTGGTCCAGATCGGCGAAACCGAGGGCGTCATCCCGCCGGTGGAGCAGGCGCCGAGAGAGACCTACCGGCACGGTGAACGGATCAAGTGTTACGTGGTGGGCGTGTCCCGGGGATTGCGTGGGCCGCAGATCACCTTGTCCCGCACGCATCCCAACCTGGTCCGCCGGCTGTTCGCCCTGGAGGTTCCTGAGATCGCCGATGGCACCGTGGAGATCCCGGCGGTGGCCAGGGAAGCCGGGCACCGCTCGAAGATCGCCGTGCGGTCGACCGTCCCGGGAGTCAACGGCAAGGGCGCGTGTATCGGTCCGATGGGTCAGCGAGTTCGCAACGTGATGAGTGAGCTGGGTGGTGAGAAGATCGACATCATCGATCATTCGGACGACCCCGCGACGTTCGTGGGCAATGCCTTGTCCCCGGCGAAGGTCATCGCTGTGGAGGTCGTCGATGCCCGAGCCAAGACGGCCCGGGTCATCGTCCCGGATTTTCAGCTGTCGCTGGCGATCGGTAAGGAGGGCCAGAACGCGAGGCTGGCCGCCCGGCTGACCGGTTGGAAGATCGACATCCGGAGCGATGCGGACCCGATTGGGTCCCCGCCGGTCCGTGCACCGCGCGCCGAGGTACCGGTGACCAATGCCGGTTCTCCACCAGCGCCCGGCGCGCGCTAGAATTGTAATGGCCCGCCGTCGGGGGACGGTCTACGCCTGCCCGGACGAGATCCGGCACCGCCGCCGCGAGCGGCCCGCCGAGCCTATCCGGACCTGCGTGGGTTGCCGGACCAGGGCGGCGGCTTCCGGATTGCTGCGTGTGGTGGCGGTGGACGAGACCTTGGTCCCGGACCCGCGGCGTCGGCATCCTGGTCGGGGTGCGTGGATGCACCCCGACATCGGGTGTCTGCGTCTCGCCGAGCGGCGCCGGGCTTTTCCGCGGGCGCTGCGCTGCGCGGGGACGCTCGACACCGTTGCGGTGCACGCCTACCTCACCCAACCGCCCGGAGATGCCATCGGTCCTCGGTTCGCCGCGGACTTACCCGAGTCCGGGGACCACCCGGGCGCACGGTCAACGTAGAGAGCAGGCCGATCCGACATGTACCCGCAGCCGTGAAGCTCTGACAGCGATGGACATGCGTTAGTACGGGGTCGAGCGGGATTGCCGCCGGCTCCATCAGTGAGGAGAGCAGTGGCAGGCAAGGCCCGCGTGCACGAGCTGGCGAAAGAGCTCGGTGTCACCAGCAAAGAAGTTCTCAAGAAACTCGCCGATCTCGGTGAGTATGTGAAGTCTGCCTCCTCAACGGTGGAGGCGCCGGTCGCCCGCAAGCTTCGTGACTCGTTTCCCTCCGGGACAGGGTCTGCGTCGCAGGCCAACGGCGCATCGGCCAGTGGTCGCAGCAGCGGTGGTGGCTCCGCTGGATCCCGGCCCCCAGCAGGTTCTGGTACTCCCAGGCCTGGCCCGGCGCCGTCGCCGCCCCCTCGACCGGTGCCTGCGCCGGATGTTGCCGTTGCGGAGACACCTTCGCGCTCAACGCCCACGGAGCCTGTTGTGGAGCGTCCAGTGACTCCCCAGCTGACTCCCCAGCGCCCGGCAGCCGCGGAGCATCGGGTAACTCCCCAGCCTCCGGTCGTCGATGAGCGCCCGGCCGCGACGGACAGACCAGCGCGCCCCCAGCGTCCGGCTGCGGACCACCGGGCGCCTGCGCAACGTCCGACGGTCGACCAGCGTCCAGCCCCGCGGCCTGACGATGGCGGTACCTCTGGCACTGCTACCGGGGCGCCTCGCCCGCGGTTGCCGAAGCCGGGTCCGCGGTCGCCTCGGGTCGGCAACAATCCCTTCGGTGTCGGCGGTTCTGCACCGTCGCGCTCGTCGGGACCACGACCAGGTCCGTCCGGAGGCCCAACTGGGCCCGGCAACATGCCACCCCGTCCTGGGGGAGGTAACCGCTCGACCTCAGGTCGCAGCGGCCCGACCGGCAGTGGTGGACCGCGGCCGAATCCCGGCATGATGCCGCCTCGGCCGCCCAGCCCTGGCACGGGACCGAGCCGCTCGAGCCGGCCGGGTTCCGGTGATGGCGGTCGCGGTGGTCCTGGAGGTCCCGGCGGTCCTGGAGGTCCCGGCGGTGGCCGCGGCGGCCCCGGCGGTCGCGGTGGTGGTGGCGGTTTCCGCGGCGGTGGTGGTACCGGTGGTACCGGTGGTGGCGGGGCTCCGGCTGGCGGCGGCTTCCGGGGAGGACCAACGCGTCCCGGTGGCGGCAGTGGTGGCGGTGCCGGTGGTCGTGGCCGTGGCGGCGCGGCCGGTGCCTTCGGTCGCCCTGGTGGCCCCGCGCGCAAGGGCCGCAAGTCCAAGCGGCAAAAGCGCCAGGAGTTCGACAACATGCAGGCGCCGTCGGTGGGCGGCGTCCGGCTGCCGCGCGGCGTCGGCGAGATCGTCCGGCTGCGTCGCGGCTCCTCGCTCACCGACTTCGCCGAGAAGATCGACGCCAACCCGGCCGCGCTGGTGCAGGCGTTGTTCCACCTGGGCGAGATGGTGACGGCAACCCAGTCCGTCTCCGACGACGTGCTGGAGTTGCTGGGTCAGGAGATGAACTACAAGATCCAGGTCGTCAGCCCCGAGGACGAGGATCGCGAGCTGCTGGAGTCCTTCGACCTGTCTTATGGCGAGGATTCCGGTGGCGAGGGGGATCTCGCGTTCCGGCCGCCGGTGGTTACCGTCATGGGTCATGTTGACCACGGCAAGACCCGCCTGCTGGACAGCATCCGCAAGGCCAACGTGATGGGTGGCGAGGCCGGTGGGATTACCCAGCACATCGGCGCTTACCAGGTCGCCACCGAGCTGGACGGGGTGGGGCGCCTGATCACGTTCATCGACACCCCGGGCCACGAGGCGTTCACCGCGATGCGGGCCCGCGGTGCGAAGTCGACTGACATCGCGGTGCTGGTGGTGGCCGCCGACGACGGCGTCATGCCGCAGACGGTGGAGGCGATCAATCACGCGAAGGCGGCTGGCGTGCCGGTCGTGGTCGCGGTGAACAAGATCGATAAGGAGAGCGCGGACCCGGTTCGGATCCGCGGCCAGCTCACCGAGTACGGGCTGGTGCCCGAGGAGTACAGCGGCGACACCATGTTCGTCGATATCTCCGCCAAGGAGGGCACCAACATCGACTCGCTGCTGGAAGCGATCCTGCTCGCTGCGGATGCCTCGCTGGATCTGCGCGCCAACCCGGACATGGAAGCCCAGGGGGTGGCGATCGAGGCGCATCTGGACCGCGGCCGCGGTCCGGTGGCCACCGTGCTGGTGCAGCGGGGCACGCTGCGGGTCGGTGACTCGGTAGTCGCCGGCGACGCCTACGGCCGGGTCCGCAGGATGGTCGATGAGCACGGCGATGACGTCATCGAGGCGTTGCCCTCGCGGCCGGTGCAGGTCCATGGATTCACCTCGGTGCCGGGTGCGGGCGACAACTTCCTCGTCGTCGACGAGGACCGCATCGCCCGGCAGATCGCCGACCGCAGGCGTACCCGGGAGCGCAACGCCGAGCTCGCCTCGCGGCGCCGCCGGG
>JBOHFU010000218.1:0-6163 GCA_050699675.1 Pseudonocardiaceae bacterium | reverse complement strand
CACTAATTTCGCGGCTTCATCCTTGTACTCAGGAGTGAACGACCGACGGTTCGTTGGCACGTATTTCCTCTCTTCCGGGAAAGCAACCCTAGTGGGTGCGCAGTCCGGAAGATCGAGGGCCCTTCACATTCACATCAACAGCGGCGTGGTCAACCGGGAGGTGTTGGTCTCCTGGGCGGTCATCGCCGCCCTCGGGCTCGGGCTGCTCGGGCTGGCGATCCTGGTGGCCAACCGGCTCACCCGCCGGCTGCTTCGACCGGTGAATGCCCTAGTGCACACCGCCGAGCCACCGGAGCTGCGCGACGTCGGGCAGGCGCTGAACCGGTTGGCCGGGCGCATCCGCGAGCTGCTCGCCACTGAGCGCGAATCGGTCGCCGACATCTCCCACCGGCTCCGGACCCCGATCGCCGCAGTCCGGCTCGAGGCCGAGCAGCTGGCCGACCCCGACGAGCGCAACACGATGACGGCCGGCATCGACTCGGTGAGTCGAGAACTGGGCCACGTCATCCAGGAGGCTCGTCGGCCGATGCGCGAAGGCCTCGGAGCATCCTGCGACGCGGCGGCGGTGGTCCGCGAACGAACTGAGTTCTGGTCGGTGCTCGCGGAAGACCAGCATCGAAGGATGAGGGTCAATGTGCCCCCCGAACCGGTACCGGTGAAGGTCCCGGCCAGCGACCTGGCCACCGCGGTTGATGCTCTGCTGGAGAATGTGTTCGCGCACACCGCCGAAGGCGTACCGTTCGACGTGCTGATCGTGAAATCCGGCAACGGACACGGCGGCGCCTCGCTTATTGTCGCCGATCACGGCGCGGGCTTCCCCGACGAATCGACCGTGCTGCACCGGGGCATGAGCGGCGCCGGCTCCACCGGGCTCGGGATGGACATCGTCCGTCGGACCGCAGAGGCCTCCGGCGGCCGTGTGGTCATCGAGAACCCCCCGGCCGGCGGTGCCCGCGTGATCGCCGACCTCGGGGGACCCGAGGCGCAATGGAGCGGCGGGTCGCCCGACCAAGCTGCACTTCGTTAATGGAGTCCTAAATCCACGATAGGCGTCAGTACAGGCGTTAACGGAGTCTTAAACCCACGATATGCGTCAGTACAAACGCTGTTCATGACATGAACGGTGGGTAACGTCGTGGTTGAAGGTTAGCGAATAGCGAATTCACGAAAGGCGTGTGGCATGACCCTGCACGGATCGCCCACCATGAGCCGGCGCGTATCGCCGACTGGGCATCCCGCTGCGGTCTACGCCGCTGCGGGTCGGCTCATCATCGGGCTGGCGGTCGTGTCTGTGGCCGGGTTCGGTGCGTGGGCGGCCGGCCTGCCGGCGCCGGCGCAGATCACGGTGGTCGTGTTCGTGGCTGCGCTGCTGCTATGGATCGGCACCCGCCTGGATGAAACGCTGGTGGCATTGGGCGCCGCCGTGGTGCTGGTGATTGCCGGAGTCCTGAACGACACCGTCTTCTTCGGAACGCTCGCCAGCTCCACGATTTGGCTGTTGATCGCGGCGTTCGTGCTCGCTGCCGCGGTGAGCGGTACCGGGCTGACCACCCGCTTTGCGACCCGGGTGGTCACGAAGGCCAGGTCGGTGCGGCAGCTGGCGCATCTGGTCACCGCGGCATTGGTGGGAACGGCGTTCGCGGTGCCGGCGACATCCGGACGGGCGGCCCTGGCCGTGCCGGTGTTCGTGGCGCTGGCCCGGGTGCTGAGTGACCGACCCCAGGTCGTGCGAGCGTTGGCGGTGCTGTTCCCGACGGTCATCCTGCTGTCGGCGGTGGCGACGCTGATCGGGGCCGGCGCCCACCTGGTCACCAACCAGATCCTGGCCGCGTCGACCGGGATGAGCGTGACCTTCGGGCAATGGCTGCTCCTCGGGGTGCCGCTGGCCGTGGTCTCCGCACACACCGCGGCCGAGCTGGTGCTGGCGCTGTTCACGCGTTCCGCGGATCGGCGGGTTGCGCTGCGGGTACCGGTGGCGGCCATCGCCGAGCAGGTTGCTACACCGGTCACCGGTCACCGGTCACCGGTCACCGGTCGGCTGTCCGCCGCGCAGCGTCGCGCCGCTGTTGTGCTCGCCGCGGTCGTGCTCGCTTGGTGCACGGAGTCGCTGCACGGCTTCGACCCGGCGCTGGTGGCGCTGGCCGGTGCGTTTGTGCTGTCCGCGCCGCGGGTGGGTGTGGTCACCCTCGGCGCGGCCCTCAAGGGGCGTGCCGAGGTCACTGCTGCTGTTCATGGCCGCGACAGCGGCGCTCGCCGCCGCGCTGATCACCTCGGGTGCGGCCGGCTGGCTGGCCGGTGCGGTGTTCGGGCCACTGGACAGCAGCCCGCCGTGGCTGTTCCTCGTCGTGGTCGTCGTGCTGAGCGTGGCGGCGCACCTGGTCGTCCAATCCCGCACCGCACGGTCCTCGGTGCTGGTGCCGCTGGTTGTGCCGGCGGCGATCGCGCTCGGACTGAACCCGGTGGCTGTGGCCTTCGCCTCGACCGCGGCCGCGGGCTTTTGCCACACCCTGACCTCATCGGCCAAACCGGTGGCCATGTTCGCCCGCATCGACGACGTGACGACCTACGACCCCCGTGACCTGCTGCACCTTTCGGCGTGGTTGGCGCCGCTGACCGCCGCCCTCGTTCTGGGCTGCTCGCTGTTCGTCTGGCCGCATCTGGGCCTGCCCCTGCGCTGAGCCCGGGCCCGCACACCCGATCCGCATCACCGAACGACCTGGAGGTAAGTCATGATCACAACGCTGCGCCGCTTCGTCGTCGCGCCGACAAGGTCCTCGAACGCGACACCGGTCTGGACCTTCGCGCCGTTGCCGGCTCCGGCGCCTCCGGCGGGCTCGGCGCCGGCCTCGCCGCCGGGCTGACCGCCCGCCTGCTGCCCCGGTTCGAGGTCATGTTCGACCACGTCGACCTCGATACCGCCCTCGCCACCGCCGACCTGGTCATCACAGCCGAAGGCGCCATTGACGACCAAACCCCCCGCGGCAAGATCCCGGCCGAGGTCGCCCGCCGGGCCAAGCGCTACGGCAAGTCCGTCATCGCCCTCGCCGGCACCATCGGCGCCAACGCCCGCATCAACTACGACGCTGGCATCGACGCCTACGCGGGCATCCTGCCCGCCCCCGTCGGCCTCGAACACGCCCTCCTACACAGCGCCAAGTACCTCACCGACGCCACCGAACGCGTCCTGCGCCTCATCCTGGTCGGCGCTGCCCTCACCGCCGCCTGATGGGATCGTCCGAACCCGGGTCCGGAGCACTTTCTCCTCGAGCGGGTCAGGGGTGCAGCGCGACGATGCCGGCGCTGCCGTCGACGGTCACCAGCTGTCCGTCGCGGAGGAGTTCGGTCGCGTTTCCGGTGGCCAGCACACCCGGTATGCCGTACTCGCGGGCGATGATGGCGGCGTGGGCGAGGTGGCCACCGGTGTCGGTGACCAGCGCACCCACGCTCGCGAAGAGCACCGACCAGACCGGCGAGGTGATCGGGCAGACCAGCACGTCACCGGGACGCAGCTTGCCGAACCCGGACTCATCCATGATCACCCGGACGGTGCCGGTGTAGCGACCTGCGGAGGCGGCGACGCCGGTCAACGCCCGGGCACCCGCTGCCTGGCGGCGGCCGGAGGCGCCGGATTCGTAGAGCCGTTCGAAATCCCACAGCATCGCCTCGGCGGCGGATCTGGCCTCCGGGGGCAGGCCGTCGAGCACCGGCGGGTCCGGCTCGATGCCATAGCTGGCCGGCCCGGGATGCTGCTCGATCCAGGCACGCTCGCCCCTGCGGCGGGTCACCAGCGCCCGCCGGTCGCCGGCGCCAGCCAGCGCCGCGCGGGCGTCGCCGAGCTCGAGGAAGAACACGTCGTCGCGCCTGCTCACCAGGCCGCGGGCGGCCAGCCGGGCACCGATCTCGAGGACGGCGTAACGCAGCAGCGCGACCGGGACGCTGACGGTGAAGAATCCGTTGCCCTCCCGCACCGGGTAGACGCGCTCGGCGCGGGCCAGCGCCCGCTCGAAGCGATCCCGTTCGGTGGCCGGTCGCGCCGCCAGCGCCGACCGGGCGGCCGCCACCGCTTCCGCCCGCCGCCGCGAGAGCGCGGCCACCTCCGCGGCCGGGTCGTGGTCGCGAGCCAGCTGATCGGCGACCAACCGCAGGCTCAGCTCGGGAATCTCGGCGATTGTCGGGTCAGCGATCTCGTAGCTGAGCACGCGGTAGCAGGACTCCCGGCGGTAGGCGTCGAGCACCACGGCGAACGCCGGGTCCGCCGCGGTGATCCGGTCGGCAGTACCCGCGTCGACCTGCCCGAGCAGGTCGCGCACCGCAGGCCGGTGCGCCGCCATCCCGGCGAGCTCGACCACCTGGCGCGCCGGCTCAGTCGAGGCGGTGGACAGCCCGGTCAGCAGCTCGAACGCCTCGGTGTCGGTCCAGCCGAGCAGGTCACGGCAGGCGAACGCAAGCTCGGCGAGCATCAGGCCGAGCGGGGCGTGAAGCAGAATGTTGATCTCCAGCCCACGCTCGTAGAGCGCGAGGACCGCGCCAGCGTGGTCATCGAGCTCGCGGTCGTCGAGGGCGGCCAGGTCGACGTCGCGCAACGGCGGAATGCGCGCGGCAAGGTCGGGCTGCCACTCCTCGTACCAGCGACGGACGAAGTCGCCCGCCTTGTCCGACCGTGCCGCGGCCACGCAGTCCCGGACCCGCCGGCGCAGCCGCGGCACGGCACGGATCAACAACGGCATCAGCCACGCCGGCGGCGCCGACCGGTCCCGGCCGCCCAGCGGTACCCGACGGACGTAGGTCCAGCCCCCGATCTCGGTGATCTCGGAGGCCTCGAGGAGGAAGCCGAACTCGGCGTACAGGCGCCTGGTCGCCCGGGCAGCTGGCTCGTGCATCACCGACCGCTGCATCGGCGTCCACGGTTTGGGCGCGATCACGGACAGCCGCCGCCAGAACCCGGGCGGCACCTCGACCGGCACCGGTACGGGCGCTGGGGCGGGGTCGGGCAGGGCGGTGATCGGTCGGGCCTGCAGTAGCACAAGTGCCCCACCCGTCAGCGCCCACTCGATGTCCTGGGGCGCGCCCAGGTGCGCCGCCACCCGCCGGGCCAGCTGAGCCACCTCGTTCACCGTGCCCGCGTCGAGCGCCCCCTCGGGCGCCGCGCGGCAGGTGACGGCACCGTCGCGGACCACCCAGTCGTCTGGCGACACGGTGCCGCCGACCAGCCGGTCGCCCAGCCCGCGAACCGCACTGACCACCATCGCTTCCCGATCGCCGGTGACGGGGTCGGCGCTGAACGCCACCCCGGCCGCGTCGGCTGGCACCATCGGCTGGATCAGCACGGCCATCGCCGGGGCCGATCCCTCGTCGCGGGCGGCGCGGTAGGCGGCGACCTGCGGGCGGAAGGCCGAAGCCCAGCAGCGGCGGACCGCGCTCGGCAGGTCATCGACGGCCACCCCGAGCACCGTCTCGTACTGCCCGGCGTACGAGGCGTCGGGAAGGTCTTCCTCCACCCCGGACGACCGCACCGCAAGCGGTCCGTGGGGCAGCGCCTCGGCCGAAACGTCCGGGACGGGGCAGGTCTGCACCTGCTCGGGTGAGGCGGTGGCGTCCAGCCCGGCGGCCGCCAGCGCGCGCGCCAGCGCCGCGGTGGTGAGCACCACACCGTCGGGCACCGGGAACCCGACCCGCAGCAGCTCGCCCAGCGTGGCCGCCTTGCAGCCGACCCGCGCCGCGTCTGCGGCCACGACGTCGCACAGGGGTACGACCAGGTCGTCGTCAATCAGCAACATCGTCGCGTGGCCTCCGTCACTGGGTCTTCGTCATTGGGGCAGGTTGTCGTGCCGGAATCTCGGGCTCGCGGCTCGCTCGAGCGACCGCAGGGTCGCCGCGACGACCGGGCGGGTCTCGCCGGGGGTGATGACCTCGTCGATCGACAGCCGCTCGGCGGGGATGTCCGCGCCCATGGCCTCCGCCCGGTAGCGGTCGACGAGTTCACCCCGGCGGGACGGATCCGACGCGAGCTCGCGATGGAAGATCACGTCGACGGCACCCTCCGCGCCCATGACAGCGAGTTCCGCGCCGGGCCAGGCGAAGGCGGCATCGGCGCCGAGCGACTTCGAGTTCATGACTATGTACGCGCCGCCGAACGCCTTGCGCAACACGATCGTCACCCGGG
>JBOHFU010000217.1:0-6174 GCA_050699675.1 Pseudonocardiaceae bacterium | reverse complement strand
GAAGCCATGTTCCCGGGATGGACAGTTCAGCAACTTTTCCGGCCAGCGCGGACGCCACGAAGCATGTTGCAGCCCGCGCCAACCGCGAAGCCTGACAATAACGAAAATGTTGCGACGCTTGCTCAGCGATTGCGGGACCCAGGTACTAGCAGCGAAGATTCCTGGACGAAAACCTGGGATGCCCGGTCAAAATTACCAATCCAGGCGTGCTCCCAGATGGAAGTAAACTGGCATCCAGCGAGTCTACAGGGAATCCCGAGCGCAAGATTGGCGAGAATCCAGTGCTCCTCATGCGGCATCTCAGAATGAGCAGTGAAGAGCTCGAAGGTCTTGCGCAGCTCACCGGTCGCGTAGTCGAACTGGATACCGCCATAACAGTCGATATCTCCGATAACGGCCATGCCACCGTGGAGTATGACCGACTGATTCTAAACCTGATGGATCGGCCCGTATCCAGTCTTAGCTGGGACATCTGGTTCAAGCATGCTTACGAAAAGGTGAGTGTTACGACAAACAGAGACTGCAGTCGCAACACCAAGATTGCCGTAAAACAAGACGCCGCCAATCTGGCAAAATTTGCGACTCTTGTATCCCCATCAATTTACCCTGGCGACACGGCTTACATCTCATATTCTTGCCACGGAGGACTACTTACCGATAGCCTCTACTGGCGTCAAAACCTCCCTCGGGATGCGCACCACTTCACGTTGACCGTGAGGCAGCGTGTGAGCAACGAACTGCTGAGCTGTGGTGCCACGGAAGAGTTACCGGATGGATCTGAACGGTCTGCAATGGAAGGCCTGACCTGGGATACGAGAGACGGGTATCACACGATTCGGGTTACTCGTGACTACCTTGAACGCAACCAAGCGATCACAATCAGCTGGGAGCTCGATAGGTGATGCTTTGGAAACAGGCCGAGCAAGCGATTGACGACTGGAATCTTTACGAGATTCAGCGTCGAGGCGCCGGAGTGATTGACTACGATTGTTCACCTGACGACTATGACGCGTCACCACGCAACAGGTTGGACACCCTGGAACGCCTTGAGCTAATAAGCGATGATGCCGCTCAACAAAACATGGTCGAGCTAGTCGAGAGCATAGAATCGCATATTTTCTACTTGCGCGCGCTGCTCGGTGAACGTTCTCCATTGCAGGAGTACGTTAGGGCCACTCAAGGATCTGATATTGGAAGATGGAGGGCTGACTATCTGTCCGAGCGGAGAAGTATAGCACTTGAGGGGCTTCAGAGTGTAGGTATTGAGTGGCATACGGGCACCCGGCAAGAGTTGGACGAACTCGGAAGCAGCATCCGTCTGGAAGATACGCCGAACGCGATTCGGGAACAGGCAGAAGTCCTACTTCCTGCGGTGCGCAGGATAACAGGAACGACTTCTGACTTCCACCTTGCCATTGAAGTGGTGGAAGTTGACGCCTACTGGACATACTGGGTTGACGGCGCGCGAGACAGGGCGCGTCTAAAACTCAATCGAAGGAACACGGCGACCTTTACTCCGGTCCGTATTCGCCAATTCGCTCTTCACGAAATCCTTGGCCACGCTCTCCAGTGCGCATCATTCTATGCAACTTGCTTAAGGGGACCGGTTAAGTGGTTACGGAAGCTATCCGTGTTCGGGAAACATCAGGTGTTGCTGGAAGGATTGGCTCAGGCCCTTCCGATATTCGTAACTCCCGACGACAAGGCTTTGCTGGCACATGTACATCTCGATCACTATTTGCAGTTAGTTCGAGCAGGGTTGCACGTCGCAATTAACGAAGGCGTCTCGGCAACAGAATGTGCTGCGCACGCTCGAGACCTTGTTCCTTTCTGGAACGGCGAAGATATCGCGGACGCGCTTGCAGATCGATCGGTAGATCCGCTATTGCGCTCATATCAGTGGTCCTACCCCGCTGGTTTCGATTGGTTTGTGGCGCTTGCCGAGGACGCACCTCCACCTACCCGGGAAGCAGTCTTGCGGGCTTGCTACAGAGCCCCGCACACACCTGCGCAGCTCGACGCGCTCTGGCCTGAACGAGCACGGCGCAGGAGCCCACAGTAGCGCAATGAAAACAGGAACAGCATGATATGAACGGGATCAGGGACGAGGCGCTGCGATCAGCGCGGTCGTCTCCATGGGGAGCTCTGCGACCCGTTCGATGTCCAGGCCGGCCCGATGCAACAATGCCCTGAACCTGTCCAGGGTGCGGTGCCGACCGCCGTTCGTCATCAATAGGTGTAGGTCCCACAGGGCGGGCAGGACGGTAGAGTCCTCGTCCACCACAAGGCGTTCGAGGATCAGCAGTCGCGACGAGGAATCCGCCATTCCCCGCCGACAGTTCTCGAATACTCCGACGACTGCGTCGTCGTCCCAGCCCGCCAGTACCCGACAGAGGAGATAGACGTCCCCACCCGGGGGAACGGCTGTGAACATGTCGCCACCGACCAGTTCGACGCGGTCCAGTCCGATCGTGGCGGCCAGATTCTCGCGAGCGACGGGAATCACGTATTCGCGGTCGATCAGCGTGCCACGGGCATCCGGTGTAGCTTCCAGGATCGCGGTGAGCAGGTGCCCGCCGCCGCCACCGACGTCCACCACCATCTTGCCGCCGGAGAAGTCGAAGATCTCCGGCACGTAGTGGAAGAAGAGATTGCCCGCGTTCATGGCGCGCTGGAACCGCTCGGACGTGTCCTCGTCCTGGCTGAGATAAGTGTAGAGCGGCTGGCCGTAGGCCGCCTCGAAACCTGAGCTCGCCGTGCTGATGGCTTTGTGCGAGTGACCCCAGGCGGTGTAGAACTCCTCGCCGTAGAGCAGGCACATGTCACGCAGGGACTGGGGCCGGTCGAGCAGCGCGGTGGTCACCGCGGTATTCTGGTAACCGGTCCGCTCGTTGCCTTTGAATACTCCCATGGCCGCCAGAAGTCGCATCAGGCGGCGAATACCCTCTTCCTTTGACCCCGTGGATTCGGCGAGCTCGCTGCTCGTGGTCCGACCGGCTTCGATGTGGTCAGGCAGTCCGAGTTTGACCGCAGTGTAGACGGCCTGCGCCCGCCACCCACCGGTGATCAGCTCAATCACATCCCGAGCCGCCTGCATGTCGACTGTCATTGAAACCTCCAAGCACAACTGCTCAGGCCCACATTCATCACCCGAGTGGGTGCAGGTGATACGACCATTGGCTTGCCCGTCTAACGCCCCTCCCGGACGACGCCACAGAATCCGTCCCGGAATTGCCCGGCATCAACCAGACTCCCGAGAAGTATACCACCGTTTGCGACCTGTGGCTTAACCCAGGACAGGCCGTCACAAGACCAGGCGGCTGCCACCGAAGGAAGTTCGCGGATCACGGATGAAATTCTGGATATCGGACCCGGAAGGCAACCGCTGAGGCGCGGTGATGCTGTGGAAGCCGGACGACACCGTCAAGGACGGGTATTCGGTGAGGGGTGCGCAGCGGCCGCCGGCAGCTACCCGAGCGAATCGTGGCGTGCTGTTACACGTGCAGCGTTCCCCGGGCGACGACAACGGCCGACCCCGCCACCTCGACCGACTCGATCCGTTCCGACGTTCCCTCGGCCGTGGCGCGCATCGTCGAGGGACGGCCGATCTCGACACCCTGGAGGATCTCGATCTGCTGCCCGAAGGGGATCAGACCGTGCCGGGCGAGGTGCACCGCGAGTGCGCCGGCGGCCGAGCCCGTGGCCGCGTCCTCCACCACGCCGTAGGCGGGTGAGAACATGCGCAACCGCCAGCCCGAACCCGAACCTGCAAAGCAGTTGGCGGCCATGTCCGGCAGCCTGGCGAGAGCCCGCTGGTCGGGCTCGAGGCGGGAGAGCGCATCCACGCCGTCCAGTCCGATGAACACGTGCCGCGGCCCGTTGCGGTAGATCTCGACCGGCAAGGTGGACGACTCCAACCCGAGCCCGGAGAGCAGCTCATCCGCATGATCGTAGGGTTCCCAGGTGGGGACCGGTTGCCGCATGCGGGCCGAGACGATCCGTCCACCATCCGCACGGTCGAAATCGAACGGTACGGTGCCCATGGTGGTCTCCATGTGCATCCGGTCCGCAGTAGTCGACTCGCCGAGCACGATGGCGGTACCCAGTGTCGGATGCCCGGCGAACGGCAATTCGTTCACCGGGGTGAAGATGCGGACCCGCACATCACCGCCGGTGTCTGCGGGGAGCACGAACGTCGTCTCCGACAGATGCATCTCCCGCGCGATCCGCTGCATGCGTTCGGCGGGGATGCCGGACGCATCCAGGAAGACAGCTACCGGGTTGCCTTCCAACGGGATGTCGGTGAAGACGTCGGCCACCACGTACTCGTGCGCGCCCATGGACCTTCCCTTTCTCACTCACGAGCGGTCCAGCCTGCACGGATCCGCTCGCAGGACAGCCTACGGTAAACTTGGATGAGGATCGCCGCGGAATGAGGAGGGATTCGGGTATGACTCAAGCCGATACGCCGGCCGGAGGATTCGGCACCGACGTCGAGCTTCGCCGCCGCAACCGCGCCGTCGTCGCGGATTACATGAGCCGGAAGGGTGAAAACCGCCTGACGCGGTATCTCCTCTTCACCGAGGACGGCAGCGCCGGCCTGTGGACCAGTGATACCGGCGAACCGATCGTCTCGCACGGACACGAAAAACTCAGGGCGCACGGGGAGTGGTCGTTGGGATGCTTCCCCGACTGGGAATGGAAGAACGTCGAGATCTACGAGACGCAAGACCCCAACAGGTTCTGGGTCGAGTGCGACGGAGAGGGACAGATCAGGTACCCCGACTACCCGCCCGGCTACTACCAGAACCACTTCATCCACTCATTCCTACTCGAGAACGGAAAGATCAAGCAAAACCGCGAATTCATGAACCCGTTTCAGCAGTTACGTGCGCTGGGCATCGAGGTGCCGGAGATCAGGCGCGGAGGGATCCCCACGTAGTACTCCAATCGCGACTCAGCCGGTGTCTCGGCTTGGATCTACTTGGTAGAGCGCCTCGATCTCGGTGGCGTATTTGACCTCGATGAGGCGGCGTTGGAGTTTCATCGTCGGGGTGAGCTCGTCTCCACCGGGCAGCCACTGGCAGTCCAGCAGCGTCCAGCGCTGGATCCGTTCGGGCTGGGACAGCCGTGCGTTGGCTCGTGCCACCCCGGCAGCGACCTCATCGCGCACTCGCCGGTCGCTGCGCAGCGCGCGCAGCGAGGCATCCGGCAGGCCGTGGCGGACGGCGAACGCCCCGGCGGCGTCAGGATCCAGCAGCAGCAGCGCCACGTTGTACGGGCGGTCGTCGCCGATGCAGACCGCCTGACCGATCAACGGGTTGGAAGCCTTCAGGCGCGCTTCCACATTGGCCGGAGACATATTGTGCCCGGCCACATTGATGATCATCTCCCGTTTGCGATCGATGATCCGGAGGTAGCCGTCCTCGTCGAGCTCACCGACATCGCCTGAATGCAGCCAGCCCTGCGCGTCGATCGTCTCGGCGGTCTTGTCCGGCAGGTTGCGATAGCCGAGCATCATGCTCGGCCCGCGCAGGAGCACCTCCCCGTCATCAGCCAGGCGCAGCTCGATGCCCGGGACCGGCCGGCCCACCGTGCCGATCCGGACCGCATCGACCCGGTTGACCGTGGCGGCGAGGATCTCCGACATGCCATACAGCTCGCACAGCGGCACCCCCAGCGCCCAGAAGAACTCGATCACCTCTGGGGGGACCGGTGCCGACCCGACCACCGCGGTCTCGGCACGGTCCAACCCCAGCCGCGCCCGCAGGCCGGACAGCACCAGCGCGTCGGCCCGCTCGTACTCGGCTAGCAACTGCGCGGAGGGCTGCTCGCCGGCCTGCTGGGCGCGAACCAACCGCAACCCGGTCTCGATCGCATCCCGCCCCGCCTGCCGGCGCTGGTCGTCAGGTTCGGCGGTGATGGTGGCCACGACGCCCGCTTGGAGTTGCTCCCAGACGCGCGGGGGGCCGGCGAACCGGGTCGGGCGGGTGTCCACCAGCGCGGCGGCCAGGTTGTCCGGATCGGGGCAGCACGTCAGCGTCCCGCCCAGCAGCAGGCAGCCGTAGTGCTCCACAACTCCCGCTCGCCCGTGGGCCAGCGGCGAGTAGGACACCGCCGAGAAACCGGCGCGGTAGCCCGGCATCGTGTGGTGCATCGCGCGGGTGTTCGCGA
>JBOHFU010000216.1:0-6196 GCA_050699675.1 Pseudonocardiaceae bacterium | reverse complement strand
CGGTTCAACTGGGCTGGCAGGAGGCCAAGGCGCTGGCCCGCTTCGGCGAGGTTCGCGAGGTTCGGGACGTGCTCGATCGCGGGTATGCGGTACTTGACAAGGTGCCCCGCCCGCGACGGCCCGACAACCACTTCGTCATCGACCCCGCCAAGTGGGACCTCTACGCGATGGACTGCTACCGCAGGGCAGGCCTGGATGACCTTGCCGCCGAACATGCCCGGATCATCATCGACCACCACGTCGGGAACAGCCCGGCCAGCGTGCAGCGGGCGCCTATGAGAGTTGCCGAGGCGAGGCTGACGCTGGGGGTCGTGGCTGCTCGTCGTGGCGAGGCCGAAGAGGCAGTGAACCTCGGTCGTCAGGCGTTCGCCACCGCGAGGAAGTCGCTGCCCTCGCTGCTGGGCTGTGCTGCCGAACTTGATCGTGAGCTGATCGGCAGTGCTGCGGACTCACCCAACACCCGGGAGTTTCGGGACGAGATACGGCGGCTGCGGGCCTGGACCTGACGTCACCTGGTTATCTCAGCCCACACGGTGTTGCCGTCGGGCTGAACGTCGACACCCCATGCCGTGGTGAGGCTCTCCACCAGTTCCAGTCCCCGACCACGCACCTGACCCAGCGAGTCAGTCCAGCGCTGCACAGGTCCAGGGAACCCGACCGGGGAGGCGTCCCGCACGGCTACCCGCAACCCGTGTGGACCACGTTCCACGGTCAGGCCGACACCGGTGCACGCGTGTTCGACCGCGTTGGCCACCAGCTCACTAACCACGAATTGGGCGGTCTCCTGCAACGCGTCGTTGACCTGCCATAGCGGGCACATCTCGCGGACCAGCCGTCGAGCGGTGGCCGGGGCGCCGGTGTCGCAGGGTAACTGCACCCGCACCCGCACCACCGGCGGCCGCCGGTCAATCGCGGCCTCGGCCTCGAGCAGCAAGTGATACACCGGCACCAGGTCCGACACCCGGCGAGCCGCCAGCGCCTGAGCCATCCCCGGGTCAGGCCGGCACAGCGCGACCTTCGCGAACGGCCAGCCACCGCACTGGGTCAGAACTGCGGGAAAAATCGTCACACACGGCGCTCGACCCACTGCAAGCCCGTCGAGGTCGACCACAACCCGGCCGTGGTCATAGAGCGCCTTCGCTAGCACCAGGCGCACTTCCGCCGCGGTACGCGCCGTGAGCAGCCCCCGCGGGTGCACCACAACTACCTGCCCGTGATGATGCACCGCGATATCGAGCGCAGAATCCATCGAGTCCCCCAACCCTTGCCTACGGACCGTGCCGAGGCATGCGCACAGAGTTTACGACCCTGTTTACGACCCGGCGCAAGAGCACTCGCCCGATAAGGGCATTAAGGACTTACCGGGACATAGGCACCGCAATGTCGTTGCCGTCATCACCGGGGACGGTTCCGAACCGTCAGGCTTGCCTGACAACCTGGTTGACGTTCAATGCGGAGCGTGTACGGTCCGGTGTCGACTGTAACCGCCCGGGGGGGAGGAGTCACCCAGTGACACGCCAGCCTGACACCGACACCATGGAACTTGAAAACATCCCGCTTGACACCATCCCACGACCGCCCGATGGGCACATGGTGAGAGCAACGTTGAGCTGTCCCCAACCGGACACGACCGTCTGCACGGTAACCGGCAGGGTAGACCTGGTCACCGCACAGATCCTGACCGACACGCTCACCGAAGCGGTCCATGACGACCGTTTGCACCTCGTGATCGACCTATCCGCCGCTGCTTTGCTGGATTCGGCCGGGTTGCAGGCGGTCTTCGAAGCCCTCGACAGATACGACATCGACGGTCACGTCGCCGTCGTGGTCGACTCGAACTCCGAAGCCATCACCTCGCCGGAGATCACTGCACTGGACGAGTTCCTCGACAGGCATGACGATCTGTCCAGCGCTCTCCAAGCCTGCGCCAGGGCTTCGATCTCCACGCCCGGACGCCACCGAGCAAAGGTCATGGACCGGCCTCGCGCCTTGTGGGGAGGGTCCGTCGACTAGCGGCTGTGGATGGCCCAGATTCGCCGCTACAGTCACCGCTGCGCGAACCCGAGTTGAGTGCCGAGCCAAGGGGCTGACGTGGCCGCAAACGGATCAAAGGTCGACTGGCAGCAGAGTCAGGACGCACTTCGCGACGAGGTTGCGCGGGTGACGACCCTGCTGCGATCCATCCAGGATCCAGGGGCTCCCGCAGTGGGCCAGTGGAACCTCGGTGAGCTCGCAATGCATCTGTCACAGGTCTGGTTGGTGGCTCCCGGCCTGGCGCGACGGGACCTGTCACGCATCTACGAGGTGGTGCCCAGCATTGCCGGCGTGGCCGGCGACTCACTGATCCGGGACATGTGGGATCTGGCCGACACAACCAAGCTCGGGGTGAAATCCGATCCGGAACGTGATCCGGCTGTCCTGGCTGACCGCATCGAGGAGCGGGCAGAGGAGTACTTCGGCGAGTGTGCCGGGCACTCTCCCGATGAGCTCTGTCCGTGGTTTGTCGAAGGCACCACGGTGCCCCTGTGGGCACTGACCGGCCACCTGTTGAACGAGACGGTCATGCACGGTTACGACATCGCTCATGCCGCCGGGCGCAAGTGGCGGATCGAGCCGGCCCATGCGGCCATGGTGGTGCGGCAGTTCTTCGTCCCGGTCCTGCACGCGGTCGACCCTCGGGTGTTCGTGAACCGTGAGAAAGCGGCCGGCCTCCAGGCCACCTACGACGTCCACCTCCGGGGAAGCGACCAGCTTCATTTCATTTTCGACGATGGGTCGCTCAGGGTCGAAGACCCGTCCTCCCGCCGAGTCGACTGCCATATCTCGGCCGACCCTGCAGCGTTCGTCATGGTGTTCTGGGCCCGCCAGAGTCAGTGGAACGCGATCGCCAAAGGGCAGTTGCTGGCCTGGGGCCGCAAGCCGTGGCTGGGGCCCCGGTTCAGGACCTTGTTGCGCAACCCCTAGCCACTCACGTCGGAGTCCCGGGTGACGCTGACGCGCGCGCATACGTCATCTGCCCGATGTGGAAAGCCCGAATCCGTCCCTACGGTTACCGCTGCGCAAACTCCACATTAAGACAACCCAGTCGGGCGACGGACCAGGGGGCTGACGTGGTCGCAAGCGGACCGAATGTCCAGTGGCAGCAGGGCCAGGATGCACTCCGCAAGGAGGTTCGGCGGGTCACCGCCCTGCTGCGTTCCATCCAAGATCCCCAGCCGCACGCAGTGGGTCAATGGAACCTCGGCGAGGTCGCCATGCATCTTTCGCAGACCTGGGTTGCCGTGCCCAGCCTGGCAAGACGCGACCTCTCCCGCGTTCACGAGGTGGTACCCAGCCTCGCTGGCGCGGCCGGCGACTCGCTGATCCGGGATATGTGGGATCTGGCCGAAACCACCGCCGTCGGCGTGAAGTCCGACCCAGAGCGCGATCCCGCTGTCCTGGCCGACCGTATCGAGACCCGGGCGCAGGAGTACCTCAGCGACTGCGTGGGAGCAGACCCCGATGCGCCACGTCCCTGGTTGGTTGAGGGCGCCACCGTCCGGCAGTCGACCTTGACCTACCACCTGCTGAACGAGACGGTCATGCACGGTTACGACATCGCTCATGCCGCCGGACGCAAGTGGCGGATCGAGCCGGCCCACGCTGCCATGGTGCTGGGACGGTTCAACGCCCCCATCGCGCAAGCCCTCGCTCCCCGGGCGTTTGTGAACGGTGCGAAGGCGGCCGGCGTCCAGGTCACCTATGACGTTCGCATTCGGGGCGGGGACAGCTTCTATTTCATCTTCGACGACGGGGAGCTCCGCGTCGAAGAACCGTCCTCCCGCCGGGTCGACTGCCATATCTCGGCTGACCCCGTCGCGATGCTCATGGTGTTCTGGAGCCGGCAGAGCCAGTGGACGGCGATCGCCAAGGGCAAGCTGCTTGCCTGGGGCCGCAAACCGTGGCTGGGTCCCCAGCTCAGGAGCTACCTGCGCAACCCCTAGCCACTCGCGCGGCTATCGACGAGTCGGTGGCCCTGCTGGAGCGGCTGGCCACCGACCGGCCGGTCGTGGTCGCCTTCGAGGACTTGCACTGGGCCGATCCGTCGACGCTGCGCGCCGTCCGCGCGATCGGCCGGGCCCTGCCCGAACTGCCGGTGGTGCTGCTGGTCACGCTGCGGCCCTTCCCGGAACGCTCCGAGCTGGCGCAGGTGATTGACGAGCTGGTGCGCCACGGCGCAGCTGCGCTGGCACTCGAGGCGCTGGACGACCCGACGGTCATCGCGCTGGCCGAAGCGGTGGCCGGCGCGCCACCCGGCATGGTGCTGTCTGGGCAACTCTCGTGGGCGGCGGGCAACCCGCTGTTCGTGATCGAGCTGATCAAGGCTCTGCGCGAGCAGGGCAGCCTGGCCCTTCGCCAAGGACGAGCCGATGTCGCGGACCTCTCGCTGCCCCAGACCCTGCCGCTGACCATCCTGCGGCGGGTGAGCAACCTGGCGCCGCAGACGCTGGAGGTCCTCAGGGTGGCGGCGGTGCTGGGGCGGGAGTTCTCGGTGGCCGAGCTGTCCATGGTCACCGGCCGCAGCGCGGTCGCGCTGCTGCCCGAACTCCACGGGGCCTTGCGCGCGGGGCTGCTGGCAGAGTCGGCGATGGGGCTGGTCTTCCGTCATGAGCTCATCCGGGAGGTGATCTATCACGACGTCCCCCCGGTGCTGCGACAAGCAGCTCTCGAGGCCGCCCCCCGATCGCTGGCAGTGGCGGTCAAGCTGTGCGAGCGAGCGTTCCACCTCACCAGTGCCGACGATCCGGACCGGGAGGTGGTGGCAGCGGAGCTGGCACCGTTGCTGCTGCAGGCGGGTCGGCCGAGGACGCCGAGCAGGTCGCTCGGGAGGTCCTGGCCCGCGGTCCCAGGGCAGCACACGAGGTCGTCCTGCGACGGGCGCTGGGGGAGGTCCTGTGGGCGATCGGTTGGCTCGAACCAGCCGTCACCGAACTCGAAGCCGTTGCCCGCGTCCCCGGTGCGTCGGACCGCGACCGGGCCGGCTCGCTGGCCTTGGCCGCCAACATCAGGATATTCCTCGGCGACCCGCAAGGAGCGCGGGACCAGGCGCAACGGGCCCGGACGATGGGACCCGACGACGACTTCGCCGGCTGCCTCGCCGCTCAAACCTTGGGCCTGGCGGCACACGCGAGGGGCGAGTTGACCGAGGCGGTGGAGTTGGCGCAGCGGGCCGTCGAGATCGCGGCTCGCAGCCGGGACCCCCGAGTCGGTCACCTGCACCCAAACCTCCACCTCGGGATGGCGCTGCTCGACGCCGACCGACGGGACGAGGCCGCGGCCACGCTTCAGCTGGGCAGGCAGCTGAGCGAGGAGCGCGGCAATGTCATGTGGCTGCCCCTGCACCACGCGATGCTGGCCATGCACCGAGTCATGAGCGGCGAGTTGACCGACGCCTTGGCCGAGGCGGAAGCCGGCCTGGTGCTCGCCGACGAGGTCGGGACCCGCCTGCATGCTCCGCTGCTGCACGGCGTGGCCGCCTTGGTCGCCCTTCAACAGGGCGACCTCGCCGCCGGTGAGGCCCGGATGGCCGACGCTGAGGCGGAGTTCATCGCTTCAGTCAGCCAAGACTGGCAGCTCACCGCCGTCGCGGATGGTATCCGGATGGCCGGAGCCCGCTGGCCTCTGGAGTGGGGCCTGTGGATCCAGGCGCTGCTCTGCGAGGCGCGGGGCGATACCGGCCAGGCGCGTGCGCTGCTGGAGGACGCCTGGGAATTGGCTGCTCCCTTGCGTTTCTGCTTGTCCTACCGGTTCTTGGGACCCGACCTGATCCGCCTGGCGGTCGAGGCGGGCGACCGTGAGCGAGCAGCTGCGGTGGCAGACGAGGTAGCCGGCGGTGCCCGGCGCTCCGGGGTACCCGGCGCCACCGCTGCGGCGCTGCGCTGCCGGGGCCTGGTCGACGACGATCCCGCGGTGCTGCTGGCCGCGGTGCAGACCTACCGCCAGGGGCCGCAGACCGTTGAGCTTGCGCTGGCCGGTGAGGATTCCGCCGCGGCGCTGTGCCGGGCCGGTCGCGCAGCGGAGGCGATTCCCGTCTTGGACCACGCCCTGGACTTCTACCTGCGGACCGGCGCACAACGGGCGGCTTCCCGGGTGGAAGCGGCGCTGCGAGCGCTGGGCGTCCGGCGCCGGCGGGCGGGGCGCGTGCCCAGACCGTCGA
>JBOHFU010000215.1:0-6198 GCA_050699675.1 Pseudonocardiaceae bacterium | reverse complement strand
AGAAGCACCTGGCCTCTGCCACCGCCCCGCGAGCCGCGCCGCACCCCGTGGCAACCCGACCCACGCCCGCCAGCGCCGCTGCCGATCACACCGTCGCAGGCGAGCATCCTCGACACAAGTCAGGACTGGCTGACCGAGCGCCTGCTCGACCAGCGGATGGTGACCCTGGCGGGCAAGCTCGACTCGACCGCCGCCAACCGCGCGGCAGCGTCGCTCGCCCTGCTCGACGCCTCCGGCGATGACCTGGTTGAGCTCCGGCTGTGCGACGTCGATGCCGACCTCGACATCGCCCTCACCCTCCTCGACACCCTCGACCTCATGGGCGTTGCGGTCCATGCCACGTGCCTGGGCAAGCTCACCGGTGCGGCAGTCGCGATCCTGGCCGTCGCCGACCACCGCACGGCAGGACCACACGCGACCCTGCACCTGTGTGAGCCGCGCACCCAGCGCAGCGGCCACGCACGCGACGTGGCCACCCATGCCGAGAACCACCAGCGCCGGCTACGCCTCCTGCAGGAGCGCATCGCCGCCGCATGCCGCCGCTCGGTCGACGCCGTGGCCACCGACATGCGCGCGGGCCGCATCCTGACAGCCGAGGAGGCGCACGGCTACGGACTGATCGACGCGACTGCCGCCAAGGGGAGCCGGCAGCCATCCGCCTGAGCTGCAAGAGGGCGAGCCGGCGTCCTCGCGGAGCCCCGCCCCTAGGAGAGCCTCGCACCGCCGGAATCGCAGTGACAACGCGGCCTGCTCGCCGACGTCCCGTGAGACAACTGCGTCAGCGCGCCGAGGAAGACATCCCATGAGATGGTCGGCACAGCACGCAAGGCAAGCGCGCTCGGCAGATCGAGCGCGAGCGCTCGATCTGCCGCTGTCGAGGTGTGGGGCCGGGTGTGTCTGCGACTGATGCGTGACGACTGCGCATCTGATGCGTAGCATGACGAGTATGCGCACGACGCTCGATCTCGACAGCACCGTGCTGGCACAGCTCAAGGAGCGGCAGCGCCGGGAGAACAAGACCCTGGGCCAGGTGGCCTCCGAGCTACTCGCCAAGGCGCTCGCCGACATCGAGGTGGAACCCGGTCCCACTCCCCTGACCTGGAGCGCGGCATCCATGCGGGCGCGGGTGGACCTCGATGACCACGACGCTCTGCAGCGGCTTCTCGATACGGACCAATGAGCGTCACAGTCGACGCCAACGTGTTGCTCTATGCCTCTGACGATCAGAGTCCGCGGCACCGGATTGCGCGCGACCTTCTCGAGCGGCTGGCCGCCGGCCCCGGGCTGATCTACCTGTTCTGGCCGGTCGCGATGGCGTATCTGCGGATAGCCACACACCCGAGCGTTTTCGACCATCCGCTGCACCCGGATGTCGCCCGCGCCAACCTCGGGGCTCTGCTGGATCGGCCACACGTTCGATGCCCGGGAGAGGGCACCGGCTTCTGGCGCATCTACCAGGACACCGTCGGGACGGACGTCATCCGAGGCAACCTCGTCACCAACGCGCATATCGCGGCCCTGATGCGGCTACACGGTGTCGGCACCATCTGGACTGCCGACCGCGACTTCCGGCGCTTCGCCGACATCACGGCCCGCGACCCCTACGCCTGAAGCCGCCCGCTGAAGGCAAGGGCGCACCTCGGTCGGTGCAGGCGCGGTGCAGGTGAGCAGCGCCAGCGGCGGCGTTCGGGACAGGGAGGACACCCTGACCTCGCTGTACCCGGCGTCCCGGGTCCAGGTGGCATAGGCCTCCAGCGGGTGCACCGCCCCGGCGGACGTTCGTAGGCGCAGGCCGATGGCGTAGAGGCTGAGGGACCGGCATTCTTCGGGGTCTTCGGAGGGCAGGGCGTCGACGATGGCGAGCGTTCCTCCGGGGCGCAGCGCTGGACGGAGCCGTTGCAGCAGGGCCCGGTTTGTATTCGGGCTGAAGAGGTGGCAGACGTTGCCAAGGAGGATCATGCCGTAGGCCGCCTGCGGCAGGTCGGCGGTGAACATGTCGCCGGCTCGAAACTCGAACTGGGCGGCCAGCCCTGCCGCCTCGACCGTTCGGCGGGTCGTGCGCAGCACATCTGGCAGGTCGAGAGCAGTCACCCTGGCCGTGGGGTCGGACAGAGCCAGCGCGATGCTCCACGGCGCGGCGCCTGCCCCGACATCGAGTACATCACCCCGTAGGGGAGCGAGGAGCTGCGCCGCACGTCGTACCGCGGGGGCGAACAGCTGGGCCAGGAGGGGCACGGTCTCCGGGTAGAGGTCGGCTGCGCCCGCTGGGGTGTCCGCCGGGATGAGGGGCTGTCCGCTCCGCACGACCTGGTCGAGGCGAGACCATCCGGGCGCGAGGGTGGTGAGCCACCGTGCCGCGGCGGTGGTGGCGTACTTGCCGTCCTCCCCGCGCCGGAGCACTCCCAGCGCGTCAAGCGCGTCAAGGAGCAAGCGGGTCACATCCAGCGCTGTTGCGCAGTGCCGCGCGACCTCCTCGGCGGAGGCGGGTGTCTCGTGCAGGTGGTCGAGGATGCCGAGCCGGGCAGCGGTGTCGACGGCGGCGGCCGCCCCTAACATCCCGCACAGCCGGTACAGCCACAGGCCCGGATTCTCGCCGGCAGCCGGGACGAGGACAGCGTTCATCGGGCGGCCCACACGATGCCGGCAGTGCCGTCGACGGTGACGATCTGGCCGTTGGTCAGCCGGGAGGTGCCGTCGCCGGTGGCTACCACGGCCGGTAGGCGGTACTCGCGAGCGATGATCGCTGGATGGGACAGCATGCCGCCGATGTCTGTGACCAGCGCGCCGATGCTCGGGAAGAGCACGGACCACACCGGGGAGGTCACCGGGCAGACGAGCACATCGCCTGGCCGCAGGCGGCCGAACTCGCTTTCAGAGCGGATGATCCGTACCGGACCGGTGTAGCTGCCGGCCGAGACCGGGATCCCGGAGAGCACGGTCGCGTCCGTTGCTGCGGGCACGCCATGGTCGACGTCGACGGCGTGTGGTCCGAGGTTCTGCTCGACGGCCCACAGGAAGGCTTCGTTAGCCAGCCGGGCCTCCGCGGGCAGCGCCGACAACGACGGTGGCGGACCGGGCGGCCGGCCGTACGACGCGGGGCCGGGGTGTGCCAGCGCCCACGCCCGCTCGCCCGCTCTTGTGGTGACGAGGGCGCGGCAATCGAAGTTCTCCCGTAGCGCGGTTCGCAGCTGAGGGGGCTTCAGGCAGAAGGCGTCGTCGCTGTCGGTGAGTAGTCCGCGGGCGGTGAGTCGTCGCCCGATCTCCCGCGCTGCGCGGCGGAGGAGGGCGAACGGGATGCTCGTGGTGAAGAACTCGTTGTCCTCGCGAACTGGATAGGCGGCCAGCGCCCGGTCCAGGGCTCGATCGAACCGGTCGTGCTCCGCTGGACTGTGCTTGGCGAGCAGGCGCACCGCCGCGGCCCGGGCCGCCGCCCGCTGGGCACGAAGCGCCTGCTCGGCGGCGTCGGGATCGAAGCCGGTCACCAGCTGGTCGCGGATCAGCGCGAGCACCAGATCGGGCTGTTCGTCGAGGCAGGGTTCGGCTATCTCGTAGCGCAATACCCGGCAGCCGTACTCTCGCTGATAGGCGTCGAAGGCCGCGGCGAAGCGCTCGTCGGCGGCGAGCACAGTCTCGGCTGGGGCGCCGTCCTCGATGAGCCGGCGCACCGCTGGCCGCTCCCGGGCGATCGCGGTGATCGCGGCTAACGCGCGGGCCGGCGCCGTGGACATCTGGGAGGTCCCGGCGAGCAGCTCGACAACCTTCGCCTCGTCCCAGCCGAGCAGGTCTCGGCAGGTGAAGGCCAGCTCGCCGAGCACCATGGCGATGGCCCCGTGCAGCCGGAAGTGAATGATCTGGCCGTGTTCGGTCAGCGCGAGCACATCGCGCAGGTGCTCGTCGAGGGCAGCGTCGTCCAGGCCGGCGAGGTCGACGTCGCGCAGCGCGGCGATCCGAGCGGCGAGGTCAGGCTGCCAATGCTGCGCCCAGCGGCGGATCAGCGCGCCGGGGACGTCGGAACGGATGGCCGCGACGCTGCGGCGGATCCGCCGGCGCAGCGCGGGCACGATCCGGAAGGCGAGCGATGCGGCCCAGGCCGGCAGGGGCGGGGGTTTCTTGCCGCCCAGCGGGACGATCCGCAGGTACTCCCAGCCGCCGATGTTGTGGAACTCGACGGTCTCGATGAGGAGGCCGAGCTCGGCGCACATGTGCCGGATCCCTCGGTTGCGGGCCTCGAACACCGCATGGGTGAAGGCCGTCCACGGAAGCGGGGCGTGGCTGGTCTCACGGACCCAGAAACCCTCCGGTGGCTCGACCGCCAGCGGGATGAGCTGGACCGGCTTGTCGTGAAGCGTGGTCACCGGGCGGGCCTGGAGCAGGACGAGTGTCCCATCGCCAGCGAGGGCCCATTCCACGTCCTGCGGGGTGCCCAGCACCTGCTCGATGCGCCGTGCCAGGGCGGCGATGGCGCATGCCGTCGTGGCGTCGACAGCAGGCGTCGCGCTGAGGGGGCCAGGCAGCCGGCGGGCTTCGGTACGGACCTCCCAGCGATCGGGAGTCACGGCGCCGGACACCAACTGCTCCGCGAGCCCGCGCACGGCGTCGATGACGACCACGTCCCGGTCCCCAGCCACGGGATCCACGGTGAACGCCACACCGGCGGCGACGGCTGGCACCATCGGCTGCACCAGTACCGCGAGGCCAGGCGCTGCGCCGTCGCCGGCGTACGCGGTCACTCGGGGTGCCCGGGCGGAGGCCCAGCAGCGGGACACGGCGTCGCGCAAGGCCGCCTCACCGCGCACGTTCAGCACGGTGGTGTACAGCCCCGCATAGGAGGCATGCGGAAGGTCCTCCGCGGTCCCGGACGAGCGCACCGCCACCGGGACGTCGCCCCAGCCACGGACCGCGTCAGCGAGCGCGGCGACCAGCTCGTCGGGCACGTCCGGAGAACTGTCACCGGCGCAGGCGCCACCGAAGACGCGGGCCGGGATGACGACCCCGTCGGGCACCGGAAGCCCGTTGCTGAGCAGGGCGGCGAGGACGGCGGCTTTGTGCCCAACCTCGGCTGGATCCGTGGCCTGAGGTAGCGGAATGACTGTGGGCTTCGACGTGGTCGGGTTGCTGAGTTGAGCGGTCATGGCTGACACCTCTGGTGGTGGTGTCTGTAAGGCTCGTGCCCTACGTAGCCTGCCTGCCATCCGTCGGCTTACGTATTCGGTCGACCGACCTGCGTATCCGGCGGCAGTTCCTCCAGCACGTAGCGCGTCAGCGCGGCCCGCGACCGGAGCTCCAGGCGGCCGTACATGTTCTGCAGGTGAGTCGTAACCGTGCGCGGGCTCAGGTACAGGCGCTGCGCGATCTCCGGGTTGGATAAACCCTGGGCGACCAGGCGAGCCACCTGCTCCTCTCGGGGGCTCAGCCGGCCAGGCCGCCGCTGCCGGGGCGGGGCGGGCGGGCGCTGCCCCAGGCGCCGCAGCAGCTGCCGGGCCCGGTCCACCTGTGGCTGCGCGCCGAGCCGCTCCAGCACCTGCAGGCACTCCCCGAGTGCGCCGACCTGGCTCGGGGCCAGCTCGCCGAGGTCGAGACGGGCCACTGCTGCCTCGTAGACGAAGCCGAGCGTGGCCAGATCGTCGGCGGCGCGGCGCAACAGCGTCTCGTTCTGATCCAGGCGGCCCTGTACCCAGGCGGCCAGCGCACCGGGGTAGGGCGCACCGGGTCCGATGGCCGACAGGGTGCGGGCGGTGGCGGAAGCCGCCAGCGGGTCCCCGCAGGCGGCCTGCGCCTCGGCCAGGACCATCAGGGTCAGAGCAGGCATGGTGGTGTACTGGCGCAGGGATTCGGCCGCCATTGCAGCTGCGGTCCCCGCATCGCCCCGAGCCAGCGCCACCGACGCCTCCACCGCCTCGATGGGTCCGAGGACGTGGCGGTCGGCCAGCGACTGGCGTGCCGGCGCCTTGCGTGCTTCCACGGCGCACGCGAGGGCATCATCCAGCCGTCCCTGACGCAGCAGGACCAATCCCCGCACGGCCATGGCTTGCGCAGTGCCGCGCGGCAGCCCGACCCGCTGCGCGAGATCAACGGCCTCGCAGCAGCGCTGAAGGGTCTCCTCCCAATCGCCGGCGCAGAAGGCGACAGCGCCAAGGCCTACCCTCGGACCCACCTCAAGTGAGGGCACCCCGGTGCGGCGGGCCAGCCTCAGCTCCT
>JBOHFU010000214.1:0-6278 GCA_050699675.1 Pseudonocardiaceae bacterium | reverse complement strand
ACCGCGTCCAGGGTCTCCGACAGCGTGCCGATCTGGTTGACCTTCACCAGCAGCGCGTTGGCCACCCGGCGGGTGATGCCCTCCTCCAGCCGCTCCGGGTTGGTCACGAACAGATCATCACCGACGATTTGCACCCGATCGCCGATCTCGGCGGTGAGCCGCGCCCAGCCGTCCCAATCGTCCTCCGCGAGCGGGTCCTCGATCGACACCAGCGGGTAGGCGTCGAGCAGTTCGGCGTAGTAGACGGCCATCTGCTCGGCACTGCGAGCCTTCTTCTCGAAGGTGTAGGCACCGTCGGCGAAGAACTCGGTGGCGGCCACGTCCAACGCGAGCACGATGTCCCGGCCCAAGGTGTAACCGGCCTTGTCCACCGCGGTGGCGATGAGGTCTAGCGCGTCTCTGGTCGCCGGCAGGTCCGGCGCGAAACCGCCCTCGTCACCGAGTCCGGTGGGCAGCCCGTTGGACTTGAGTACCGACTTCAGCGCGTGGTAGGTCTCGGCGCCCCAACGCAGCGCCTCGCGAAATGAGTCCGCACCGACCGGGGCGATCATGAACTCCTGGACGTCGACGCCGGTGTCGGCATGCGCTCCGCCGTTGAGGATGTTCAGCATCGGTACCGGCAGTACGTGCGCGTTCGGGCCGCCGACGTAGCGGAACAGCTCCAGACCGCTGGACTCGGCGGCCGCCTTGGCGACCGCCAGCGAGACCCCGAGGATCGCGTTGGCGCCCAGGCGGGACTTGTGCGGCGTGCCGTCCAGGTCGACCAGCTTCTGGTCCACCACCCGCTGCTCGATCGCCTCGATGCCGGCCAGCTCGGGCCCGATCTCGTCCAGCACTGCCGCAACCGCGCGCTCAACGCCTTTGCCGAGGTAGCGCTGCGGGTCACCGTCGCGCAGCTCCACTGCCTCGTGCTCCCCGGTGGACGCACCGGAGGGCACCGCGGCACGGGCCAACGTGCCGTCATCGAGTGCGACCTCGACCTCGACAGTGGGGTTCCCGCGCGAGTCCAGGATCTCGCGGGCTCCGACCTGTTCGATGACGGCCACGGATGCGCTCCTTGTCGGCTGCGGGATAGTGGAGGACGGCTTGGTGAAGAGGACCTGGGGCAGGACCAGCAAGACAGGGCCCAGCCTAACCACGGCTGCGCGCAGTCGGTCGGAGGCGCGCGCCAGTGATCGAATGTGAGGGCTCGTACAACAGCACATCACCGCGTACCGTTAGTGCGACTATGACCGCTGCCGACCGCCCCGCTGACGTCGTGGAGCAGTTCCGGCTCGCTGAGTCGCTGGTCTCCGAAAGGCGTCCGCTGGAGGCTCTCCGGGAGCTGCGGCCGGTATTGGACGCTGAGCCGGACGCGCCGAGCGTGCAGCTACTGGCCGGCCGGGCCTACCTGCAGTCCGCCCAGCTGCACCGCGCCGAGGAGGCGTTCCTTCGAGTACTCGAGCACAACCCTTCTGACCACTACGCGCGCTTCGCGCTGGGCCGCACGTTGCAGCGGCAGAGCCGACTGGAGGAAGCGCGCGCACAGCTCGCGATGGCAGCCGCGATGAACCCCACGCCGGATTACCAGGAAGCACTCAATGAGGTGCGAATGCGGCTGGCCACCCGAGAGATTTGAGCCGAACTGAGCGGTCGGCCGTACCTCAGACCACGTCCTTGGCGTTACGGGCGTAACCCTGCGAGAAGCCGTAGACCAGTTGCGCGTACTCGACGGAGTTGTTGTAGGACAGTATCGCCCGCAGCCAGTCGTCACCGGACCCCAGGTTCCGGTTGTCCGCGCACAGGTACTGGGCCGCAGCCAGGGACGAGTCATCGATGCTCTGCGGGTCGCTGATCCCGTCCAGGTTTCCGTCGGCGCGCCACCCCGCCCAGGTGGACGGGATGAACTGGAAGGGCCCGACGGCGCGATCCCAGACATTGTCACCGTCGAGTAGACCGCTGTCGGTATCGGCAATAGCCCTGACCCCGGGCGCACCATTCAGCGGTATCCCGATGATCGGAGCAGACGGCAGGCCGTCGGCTCCGAGTTCGCGGCCCTGGAAGTTGCCATGCTTGGACTCGACGGCCGCGATGCCGGCCAGGGTCACCCAGGTGAGGCGACAGTTGGGACGGGTGGCGGCCATCACGGCGTGCGCGTGCGCGTAAGCCTGCAGCGCACGCTGCGGGATGGTGGTGACGCCGGATAGCTTGCTGGCCCAATCGGCGAACACCATCTGCGGCCCTCCCGGGGGGGCCGCCGGGGCTTGGATCTCCACCGGGATGGTGATGGTGGTCTTGGAGGGAGGCTGGCCCGCCTGTTGACCCGCGGGCTGGCCAACAGGGGCAGCGGCGGGCTCCGGGACATCGGGAAGCGCAGCGGGCGCGGCCATGGCCGCTGGCACGGGTGTGGCGGGCCCGCGGTCAGGCAGCGGGGCAGCTACCGAACCCAGGCCCGTCACGATCAGACCGGCGCACGCCAGCGCACCGCCGGACAACATTCCACGAAACAGGTAGTGCGACACCCGGGACAGCCCCATTCGAGGCCTCTCATTGCCGGGTTGCCCGGTTCGCGCACCGGCACGTTCGTCGCCGTTCATACGACAGATCAACGACGGTCCAGGCACCGAGATACGGCGCGTGACAGCGACGTCACGTAGTGCCGCAGGATTACGCTAGCCCGGCCAGTGCTGCCGCCACTGCCGCGGGGTGAGCCTGCCGACGTCAAGCCCAGCAGCCCGGGCGGAATGCTCGGCGGCGCGCAGGTCGTCGGCGAAACGCCGGGCGACGCGGCGCAGCGCGGCCTCGGGATCCTCGCCGGCCAGCTTCGCCGCGGCGGACAGCGCGAACAGTGACCCACCGGTGCCACTACCGTCGCCGGGCAGCAGATCCTCAGGTATCGCCGCCTTCGCGGCGCGCGACGCGAGCTTGGCCGCCAGGGCCACTGCCGGCTGGGCCAGCGCCACCCCGTCGACACTCGACTCGCGCCGTTTCTCCGTGCGCTTGAGCTGCTCCCACCGGATCTCCTGGTCGGCGGCGGTGCGCACCTCCTCGCTACCCGCGAACACGTGCGGGTGCCTGCCGACCAGCTTGGTCACCAGCTCGGTCGCCACCGCGTCGATGTCGAAACCCGCCGGGCCTTCCTGCGCGACCCGGGCGTGAAAGAGTACCTGCAGCAGCACGTCACCGAGCTCCTCGCGCAGCGCATCGGGGTCACCGTCCTCCAGCGCCTGGTACAGCTCGTAGGTCTCCTCGATCAGGTAGGGCATCAGCGAGCGGTGGGTCTGCTCGGCGTCCCACGGGCATCCACCGGGGGAACGCAACCGGTCCATCGCCCCGACCGCATCCAGCAGCGCAGTTCCGGCCGGTTCAGGGGTAGGCAGCACGGTGGCACCGGTGGCCACCCAACGAGCCGCTGCGCCAGTGTCGAGGTCCATGGTGAGCAGCAGCCCTTGCACGGCGTCGCCGACGGGATGCGCCCCGGACTGCCGCGCCAGCTCCGCCGGTACGTCGGTGTCGGCGTACAGGGCCGTCCCGTCCTGAAGCAGGGGGGCCACCGCGGCCGGAAGCACCGGACCGAGCCGGTGGGACAGCGCAACAACGACCGGTGCGGGCGTCACGCCGGGGGATCAGCACGTAGCGGCGCGAGGAATCCGCCGGTCTCGTTCTCGTCGGCCACCGCCTGCAGGCTCACCGGGTCCCATATGCCGTAGCGAGGGGTCAGGCGCACTCCCACCTCCTCCCCCACCTGGGCCAGCTGGCGTAGGCCGATGGCTTCGAGCACGGCAGGGTCGATCTGATCGAGTAAGGACGCGTTGCCGGATGGCTGGACATTTCGGTCGGTGCGGTTCTTGATCACCATGATCAACCATGGCTTGGTGTCGGTGAGCTGGAAGGCCACCACTGTGCCCTCGGCGACGCCGAACGCCGGAGTGGTGGCGAAGATCGGGTCGTCCGCAGCCACGATCCGCTGGCCGATCACCGCGTCCTTCCCGGCCCGGACGTCGGCATCGATCAGCTGCCGGGCCCGCTTGGGGCCGGCCTGGGAGAGCTCCTCGACCCGGGCCTGCGCGGCGGTTCGGGTGTCGGCCGTGGTGTAGTCCACGGTGACCGCGCTGTTGCGAAGAGCGCGCCGGCCGAGCTGGGCCAGCAGCAGCTTGTCACCGGCCCGCTCCCGGTAGGCGTTGGCATCGAAGATGGTCCCCTTGGAGGCAGCCTCGGCACCACCGACCTCGCTGATCAGCCGGTTCACCCGGGCCTGGTCGACGGTCAGGCCCGCCCGCCGCGCGGCGATCACCGTCAACTCGTGCCTGATCTGCACGGTGACGATCTTGCGCGCCACATCATCGAGCTGCTGGTCGGCCACCAGCTGGGCCCGGATCTGCGCACCCTCCTTGGCCAGCACCGTGGTGAGCTGACTCTGCACCTGCTCCAGCGGGATCTCGGTACCGTTGACTAATGCGGCGGCACCGACCTGGCTGGGGCCGGAGCTGCAACCGCTGATCAGCAGCGCCCCAACCAGGGCGCCAACGGCGGCCCGGACAGCGACCCGGCGCGCGTTGCCGACGGCACGCAGGACGCTTCGCACGAGCGCTACCTTCTCACGCTGCCCGGGTCAGCGCGGTTGCAGGGCGGCGAGTAGCCGCTGCACACCGTCGCCGAGGCGTTGTGGATCCGACGGCCCGACGGTGAGCGACGTCGACTCGCCGGACCCCCGGTTGACCGTCACCTGGTACCGGCCGTCGACATTGTCGCACCAGCGCAGGACGTCCGAGCGGCGCACCCGGCCCGACGACGGATCCCGCACGTTGGCGGCGATCTGTCCGGCCCGGGCGTGGGGTTTATCCAGGATCGCGGCGCCGGCGGCGCTGTCGCGTTCGGCGCTGGTCCGAACGGGGGACACCGACACCAGCAGTCCGCCACCGTGCTCTGTACTCGGTTGTCGGGCGCCATGGGATTGTCGGGCGCCATTCGGTTGCAGGGTCACGGTCACCGGCGAGCTGCGGCCCGGCGGGTGCGACGGGAGCCGGCTCACCACCGCCGCGGCCAGCCCCGTCGCGGGGATCACCTCCAGCAGCGTCGCGCCAGGCTGATCGGGATGCTGCAGCGCGCAGACACCCGCGGCACCGCCCCGAGCCGCGACCACCCGGACCGGCTGGTCGGCCACCGCGTCGGCAAGCCACACCGAGTCCACCCAGCTGGCCGGCCAGTGCAACAGGCGCAGCGCAGCCTCCAGATCGGCGTCGATCCGGCCCGCGCGGAGCAGGTCGAGCTGGGCGAGCTCGACGCACACGTCGGCCCGGACCCGAGCGTGCTCCAGCCGGGTGCGCCCGGATGAGCGCACCCGGATCGGTGAGGGGTAGCCCTCCAGGCCCAGCACCTCGGTGAGCACGTCCCACTGCGCGGCGGACAGCCGCCATGCCAGGGTCATCACCGTCATCCTTCGCGGTCGGGCGAGTCCTCGCCGATCACCGGTGGGGCGACCTTGCGCCCGTCGGTGAAGATGTCGTCCATCTCGATGAGGTAGGAGGGGCGCCGGCGCTCGGTGCCCTCGCCACCATTGCCACGTCCGCCGCCGACCGGTGCCAGCAGATCGCCCGGGCCAGCTCGCCCGCCTGGCACACCGCTGGCGCCGCGCCCCGGGCCGGCACCCATCCGGCCCTCAGCAGCCGGCGGGGCGGCACCCGAGGGGCGGGGCCCGAATTCCGTTGCGCTGCCCGCACCTGCACCGCTGCGCCCGGCACCACTGGCATGCCCACCGGTGGTCCGACCACCCCCAGGCTGCGCTCTGCTATCAACCCGGGTATCAACCCGGCCATCAACCGGGCGAGCCCGCCGGGTGTTATCGCCGCCGCCGGCGAGCGACGTCATGATCGGGACTCCGGTCGCCGCTGTCGCTGCGGCAGTCTGGCCGCCACCGGGGTGGCGTGGCCCGGTGGACTCGGGTACGACAGGCGGGCCGCTGGGGTCTGCTGGTCCGGCGTGCCCGCCGCTGGTAGCGCTTTGTAGCCCAGCGGCGGCTGGCTGCACGTACGGGAGGTTGCCATCCGCGGGCCCGCTAGCCCCGGCAGTGGGGTAACCGTTGAGGGGCATCTCGCCACTAACGTGGCCGGGACCTGGTGCCGGCCAGGTGCTCGGAGATTGCTCGGGTGGCTGCAAGGTCGGGTCGACCAGTTGCGGGTAGACCGGCACGGCGACGCGGTGGTCGTTGATCGGCGCGGAGTACACGTTGTTCATGATCTGCACTGCCTCGGTGTGCGCCTCGGATTGCGCCTGATCCTGGGCGACCGCGTCGATGACCG
>JBOHFU010000213.1:0-6281 GCA_050699675.1 Pseudonocardiaceae bacterium | reverse complement strand
TGGAACCGCGCATCCGCGGGATGGTTGAGCGCGACGCCGGGGACCCCGCCGAGGTCGGTGCCCGCATCGCCGCGGTGCTCAGCGCGCGACGACGGCCGTGGTTGCGCCACCCGGTGGGCCGCGACGCATGGATCATGCGGGTCCTCAGCCACGTCATACCCTTCGCCCAGCGCCGCCGGATTATCGCCCACATGGTCGGGCTACCCACCAGCCCACCCGACCAGACCAACACCCCAGATATCCCAGCGGCCGGCGCGCAGAACCCGAGCCCGTAAGCTCTGGCCACTGTCGCATCACGGACGGGTGCGATCACCCACGTGATGCATCGCGTCGGCCAGGGCCACTGACCCGTTCCTGCTGGCGGGGGCACAGTCACACCACACCTGCAGCAGTCCGTGGCATTCGCCGCCGACGTGACGCGATGCCTTAGTCACGTGGCCGGCACCTACGCCTTCAGCACCACCCGGCCCGACACGACCATTGGCCGGTTAGCCTCGACTGGCACCGCGCAACCGGCAGCCTGAGCACTGAAGAAGGCCACCGGCGACGGTCTGTGGATCCGCCGCAGCCGGTGCGTGCCCCTGTCGGACCACGTGCAGTGCGTAGGAAATGTTGGGATCTGGCGGGCGTCACGGCGTGGCGGTCATAGGCGCCATTTCCAAGTTCTTGTACGTAACGGGTGGGCCCGTGGCTCTATTGCTGTGACGCTCAGATGGCCACGTCGGTGATCTCGAGAGCGACGCCAGGCCCGGTGACCCGGTTTGGCCCGTGGAGGTGTGCTGTGGACAGCCTCGTCCTCTCCAATATTGATCTCACTGTGCACAAAGGTGCACGCCTCGCCGTCGTCCTGGATGCTCCCAAGGCCAAGCTGGTGCGTGCATCGCGGGACCGAGACGCCCGTCAACCTGGTCCTCGATGCGTTCCCGTGATGAGGCGAGCGCTCGTCATGTTCACGGCGCTGTCAGTCGTGCTGGTCAGCGTGAGTGCGTGCGTCGCGGCGTCGTCGCCGCAAGCGCGTTCGGTGTCGGGTCAGGCGGTCCGGACGTGGAACGAGATTGAGCGGGCACAGGTGGCCGGCAACCCGCTTCAACTCGCGCGGGTTCTGGCGATCATGCATGCCGCCCAGCACGATGCCGTCAACGGCGCTGTCCCGCGCTATGAGACGCATGCATCGAACCTCTCGGATCCGGCCGCGGACGCCGAGGCGGCGGATTCGGCTGCGCACGCGGTCCTCGTCTCGTTCTTCCCGGAAAGCCAGGCGTCGTTGGACGCGCAGCTTTCGGACTCGCTTGTCAGTGTTCCCGACGGTCCGGCTGAGGATGCGGGCGTGGCGCTGGGTCGGGCGGTCGCTCGCCTCCATCTCGGGCTTCGGGCCAACGACGGATTCAACGGCTCCGACCCGTTCAACCCGACACCGGGTCCAGGTGTTTGGGAGCCGACACCGCCGGCATCCGCTCCGATGCTTGAGCCCCAATTTCACAACGTCTCACCGTTCACCCTCAACGATCGCACCCAGTTCCTGCCCCCTTCCCCACCAGCGCTGACCAGCGCGACGTACACGCAAGACTTCACCGAGGTCAAGCGATTCGGTCAGGACACAAGCTCGGCGCGAACGGCCGATCAGACTCACCTTGGGCATTTCTGGGCCGAGTCCTCGCCTGTCGATTGGAGCCGTGTCGCCAACATCGTCTCCTCGGACCGGGGCTATGACCTCCATCAGACCGCTCGGCTGCAGGCGCTGCTGAACATGGCGATGGCCGATGGGTTCATCGTGGGCTGGTTCCAGAAGCGGCACTTCGCCTTCTGGCGGCCGGTGACCGCGATCCGACAGGCGGACACCGACGGCAACCCGAGCACGACGGCCGATGCCCAGTGGATGGCACTGCGGGAGACCCCGCCCCTGCCAGACTATCCATCCACGCACAGCCTTCTTGGCGGCGTAGCAGCCGAGATTTTGCGCAGGTTCACCGGCTCAGACCACTTCCGCTTCTGCATGAACTCGACCACCGCGAAGCCGGCAGGCACTCAGCGCTGCTGGGAGACGTTTACCCAAGCCGAGCACGAGAACGCCGAGTCGCGCGTGATGGTTGGGTTCCACTTCCGCTTCGCGTGCGACACAGGCGTCGATGTGGGGCGCAAGATCAGTCAGTTTGCGATCGGCCACTCCTTGCGTCCCCTGCCCGACGACGAGGAGGGATCGTGATGAGACCAGCAGGACGACGATTATCCGTCCAGTGGGGTTGCCAATCAGTCATGAGCCCCGGATCCGGGAGCGGCTCGTGGCTCGTATCCGGGACCAGCGTCTTGATTGAGCGGTCTCGGTTGAGGTAATAAGGAGGAAAGACATGAAGCGGCACCTAGCGATGCTCGTGCTGACCGTTTCGATCGCCGGGCTGACCGCCTGCACCAGTTCCGCAGGGGGAAGCTCCCGCCCGGCAGAGGCCCCGAACGCGGTGACGGACTGGGCATCGATCGTGCAGCCAGCGATTCATAGCCCGAGCGAACCACGGGCCCCCGGGAGCTCGTTCGTGCTGCACACAATGGCTCAGCTTGCCGTGTACGACGCGGTGGTGGCTATTGAGGACGGCTACAAGCCCTATCACACAGCCATCGAGGCCCCAGAGGGAGCCGACGTGCGGGCCGCAGTCGCGACCGCAGCCTACCGAACGGTCCGCGGTCGCGTGGCGCCATCGCAGTTCGCTTATCTTGACGAACGCTACGGCGCCTACATGAAAGACGTTCCCCAGAGCCGGGCCAAGACCGACGGTATCGAGGTCGGTGAAGCCGCCGCGGGCGGCATCCTCGTGCTGCGCGCCAATGATGGCTTCACCAACACCGTCGCCTACCAATGCAGCGCCAACCCGCCCCCGGCCGGTGAGTTCGAGCCCAATGGCGGTTGCGGTACCCAGCCAGTGGATGCCGTGATCGCCCAGGTGACGCCGTTCACTTTTCCTAACCCGGCCCAGTTCCGCCCCGACGGCCCTGACTCCTTTGGCTCCGATCGCTGGGTTAAGGACTTCAACGAGGTGAAGGCCTACGGGCGCATGGACAGCGCGGTGCGCACCAAAGAGCAGACGGACGTGGTGTATTTCTGGGCCGAGCACGCCTACGTGCACTGGAACCGCAATCTCATCAGCCTCGCCGTCAGCAAGGGTCTGAACGTCTCGGACACCGCTCGCTTGTTCGCGATGGTGCACACCGCGGCGTCCGACGCCGCGATCGCCGGCCTCGAGGCCAAGTATTTCTACCGGACCTGGCGTCCCCGCACCGCGATCCCCCGAGCCGCCGAAGACGCCAACCCCAACACTGATCCGGATCCAGCCTGGACCCCGCTGCTCACGGTCAACCATCCGGAGTACCCCTCGGGGCATGCCTTCGCGTCGACCGCTCTGACCCAAGCGGTCGCAGCGTTCTTCGGGACCGACCAGGTGGAATGGACCATCGAAACGAGCAAGGACGCCGTCCCCCAGCTCGTGCAGACCAAGCGGACCTATACAAGCCTAAATGCCCTCATGGACGACGTTGACAACGCGCGAGTGTGGGCCGGCCTGCACTACCGCAACTCAATGGTTGAGGGCGGCGCGCTTGGCAGCGAGATCGCCCAGCACGTGACAAAGGGCTACTTCCTTCCCCGAGACTGATGCCGAATGGGTGGACCAAACTCCGAGAGCTGCCCAGCCGGCGGCGTCAGGTTGAGGGCGTTGAAAGGGCGCCACGCACTTCCACCACGGCCGCGCTCTGGGACGCCCTAGGGACCAAGGATCCCTAGCGTGGCGACCACTGCGAGAACCCGAGGATCCACCTCCGGACACTTACGCCCATAGGATTTGCGACCGGCTTGGACCCGCACGCGGACGGAGGTCAGTGAACACCGCGTCAGGGCGTGGTGCCGAGCGTAGGGTCAGCAACTTCGAGCAGCGCGTCCCCCACGAGTCCCGGTGCCGTGATCATCGCGTCATGGCCGGTGGGAAGTGCGTGAAAGCTCCAGTCCGGCCGAGCGCGGGCCTACTCATGACTGCGCGCGACGACGGGATACGGCGGGTCGGTGCACGCAAGGTAGGCGCAGGGCAGCCCGTTGCCGAGCGGGTTCGCCAGGTGCAACGGATCGGCGTACGTCCGGAGCGGGTGCGGCGTTAGACGGCGCCTCAACCACGCCACGTCAGCGGGCTCGGTGACCCCGAACGCCGCTGGCGGAAACGGCGGCAGCGACAGACCACCACTGAACTCCTGCGCGATACGGACCCGCTCAGCGACCACCTCCGGAGGCATCTCGTCGAAGACGCTATGTCCCGAGACCGGGAGCATCCCGTCCAACAGGACCAGATGCCGCAGGAGATCAGGCACACGGTCGGCCACACCCAGTACCGGGATGGCCCCGAAGCTGTGCCCGACCAGCACGTGTGGCGGACAGCGCATTCGTTCTAGTGAGGGGACTCGGGGTCGGATGTGGTGAGTAGGACGACGCCCAGGACGCTGGCACCGATCGAGGCGAGTGCTCTTTAGAGTGCTGATGAGGGCTGTTCATGCTGAGTTGGCGCGGTCCCCAGCCGGGCGTCGAGGTCTGCGGTGAGTTGGGTGGCGGTGGCAGGGCGTATCCGGGAGGCGATGTGGCCGTCGGGTCGGATCACGAAGCTGGTGGGCTGGTCTGCGCCGTAGGCGCGGTGCAGGGTGCTGTGGGGATCGTGCAGCAGCCGCGGCTGGCTCGTCGCTGGGGGTTCGGTGCAGATGACCCGGGCCAGGGCGAGACCCGGGTGGCGCTGCTCAAGGTACGTGGCGTGCTGGAGCAGTCCGCGGGGGTCGGAGCCGGCGGCGAAAAGTAGCACGGTGTGGTGGGTGCCGCGAAGCACCTCAAAGATCCGGGTCACGCCGGCGCCGATCACGTCGCCCTCGCGGGCCCGGTCCCCAGGTCGCGGCCCGTGGTGCCGGCCGTGACCGTACTCGGCGTTGAGGGGGCTGTCCGGGTAGGCGATGCGCAGTTGGGAAATCAGCCCCACCGCCAGCCGCCGGATGGCCGGGATGGTCAACACGCGGGGAGCTAGGTGCGGGAACAGATGGCCGCGAATGAAACGGGGTAGGACAGCGGGGGAGGCAGCGAGGCTGAACGCCCGGTCGGTGGTGCGCAGCAGGGCCTGCCCCACCGGGTGTCGTTCGCGGTGGTAGGAGTCGAGCAGGGTGGGATCGGCGTGGCCGTGCTCGACCGCGGCGAGTTTCCAGGCCAGGTTGTAGGCGTCCTGGATGCCGGTGTTCATGCCCTGGGCTCCGGCCGGGCTGTGCACGTGGGCGGCATCGCCGGCGAGGAACACCCGGCCTTGCCGGTAGCGCGGCACGCCGCGCCGGTGCAGTCGGTACCGCGCGGTCCAGGTGGTGGTGACGATCCGCGCCGGTAGGGGCAGGCGCGCATCCAGCAGGGCCTGAATCTCGGCCAGGCTCGGCTCGGCCGCAGCATCGCTGTGGGGGCCGGGTGACGTGTTGCCGATGATCCGGAATCGGCGTGGGCCAGGCATGGTCCAGACCGCGAGGAGACCGTCTGACCCGGGGAAGACGTACAGCTGGCCGTCGGGCAGCTCCCAGTCGAGCCGGGCATCGGCTTGGATGAATTCCTCGGCGTAGGTGGCACCGGGAAACGGGATACCAGCGGCCTGGCGGACCCGGCTGTGCGCACCGTCGGCGCCGATGAGCCAGCGCGCTGCCACGGTCTCCTGGCGACCGTCGCGGTGGCACAACTCAGCTTGCACCGCGTCCTCTCGCTGCACCAGCCCCTCGAAGGTCAGGCCGCGCTCGATCACCACGCCCAGCCCGGACAGATGATCGGTGAGGACCTGTTCGGTCTGATCCTGCGGCAGCATCAGCGGCCGAGGGTAGGTGGTACGCAGCTTGGGCACACTGGCCAGCTGAGCGCGGAAGTCAAGCGCAACCAGCCGGCGGCCCCGCAGCACCTGGGTGAACTGGTCAACCGGCCGCCCGACCGCCAACGCCGCATCGATCACACCCATGTCGTCGAACAGCTCCAACGTCCTGGGCTGGACCACCAACGCCCGCGATGTGAGCGGCGGCTCGGCCAGCTGCTCGATGACCCGAACCACCACACCACGACGGGCCAGCTCAATGGCCATGGTCAGCCCGGTCGGACCGGCCCCCACGACGAGCACCGGAATCCGTCGAGGAGCCACCACCAGCCTCCACCCGTCACCCACCACTGCTTATGCGTAGGAGACGGCGGGCAAAGCCGGTGATACACCCGCCACCTGGCCGAGGCGGCCGAAGCAGGGTGGCCTTGCGGG
>JBOHFU010000212.1:0-6295 GCA_050699675.1 Pseudonocardiaceae bacterium | reverse complement strand
GTAACTCGCACCCGGCGCCGCAGCATCGGTTCGTGTGTCTATCCGTCCAGTGTGTGTGAGATGGCGGATTGGCCGCCCGGTCGATGAGGGTTGCTGGACGGGTTCGTCGTGAGGCTGTTCTTGGCGGAGGAGAAGACGGTGATCGCCAGCGGCGCGCCCTCGGGTAGGGCGGCCATGGCCTTTGACCGCGCTGAAGATCTCTTCCAGGTGGCGCAGCAGCGGCATCAGGGCCTTGATGGTGCGGAGCAACGTGGTGATCAGGTCGGCGATCTTGGCGGCCCACTTGGCGATCAGGCTGATGGCTTGCTCGGCCACCACCGGCGCCGCGAGTCCGGCGGTGGCGGCCAGCTCGGCTATTTGCAGCCTGGGGAACAGGCGAGCAAGGTCCTGCGGTAGCGGGGGTCGTTAGGACGGCGTCAGGAGCACATGAGCTGGTGAAGCTGCTGGTTAGTCCGGTGGTGATGGCGTTGCTGTTACGGTCGGTTCGAGGTGGCGATAGATCGTCTTGCGAGAGACGTGGAAGGTTTCGGCGATCTCGGCGACGGTGTAGCGGCGTTTGCCGTCGGCAACCAGTGCGGCCGCGGGCTCGTGCGGGTTCCAGGCCCTCGAGTTTCCTGCGGCCCTGCGTTTTGTGGCAAAACGGCCAGGTCGCGCCGAGGAGTCATCAGCGCAACGGTCCCGACCGGCGGAGACGGGCTGCACAGCGACTCCGCGCACGCGGACCGGGCCGGGCAGGATCGGCAGACCGCTGCTGCGGCCTCAGAGAGCGCCCGGCGCTGGTCGGGGCTGGGTCTGCCGGGCAGCTCGTCGAACAGCTGGTATCGGCCACGGCAGGCAGCGCCGGGAAGCAGTGGGAGGCCGTCTAGGACTCCGCAGAGCAGCCGCAGCGTGCCGCGGGATCCACGCTGAATAGTGTTCACCAGGCGCGCGTTAGCCTTACGTCACCTCCTTGCCGAGGTTCCGCCCCGGCGCGACGGCCCCGGGGCATCGGCAGGGAGTTCCGGCAAGGAGAGGTTTTTCGTGGACGTTGAGGACGCGCGGACGATCGGTGCCCGGCTGTGCCAGATCCGCCGCGCACGGGGTAAGTCGCTGCGGGTGCTCGCCGGGCTGGCTGGGATGAGCAAGTCGCACTTGGACCGGATCGAGCGCGGAGAGGTCGCGTTGGACCGCCGCTCGGAGATCTTCGCGTTGGCCGACGCACTCCAGATCGCTCCGTCCGAGTTGACCAAGCTGCCAGAACCCGCGCCCACAAATGGAGACGCTGACAGCGCCGAAGACGCCGTGCGCCTGGCGCTGATGGCGGTCAACCACGACCAGCCCGGCGGGCAAGTGACCGCGGTAGACGTACTGCGGGCCCGGGTGATGGCGATGCTTGATGCTCGCTGCCGCTGTGACCGGCAAGCCGAGGCCGCCGCGGCGTTGCCGGAGCTGATCCGCGATATGCACACCAGCATCGCCGCCGGCCGTGACGTCGCCGAGCTGCTCGACCTGACGGTGTTGCTGCACACCCAGGGCACCAGCGCGTGGCTGCGGGTCGTGGGTGGTCCTTTGGACCTGCGCGAACAGGCTGCCGCCCTGGCCCAGCAGGCCGCGCGAGCTCGCGACACCCCAATCGCGATGGGCATCGCCACTGTCGGCTCCGTGGGCGTGATGCTCACAGCTGGGGCGTTGGATCTCGCGCAGGCCGCGCTCGACTCAGTGACGGTGCTGACTAGCAGCCCGGAGGCGACCCAGCTGGCGGGTATGCTCGCGCTTTCGGAGTCCCTGGTGGCCGCCGCGGACAAGCGTAGCGGGGATGTGCAGGCCCCGCTGGAGCACGCAACGGAGCTGGCGCAGCGCACCGGAGAGGGCAACGCCTACTGGATGGGGTTTGGTCCGGTCAATGTGGGCCTCTGGCGCCTCGCGGGGGCGTTGGAGGTCGGCGACCACGAACGGGCGGTGGCGACCGCTGAGGGCCTGCACCCGGAGGCGCATCCAAACTTGCCGCGTCAGGCAGCGTACTGGCTGGACTACGGTCGTGCACTGGCCCGGGTACGGGGACGGCACGATGACGCGGTGATGGCGTTCCGCCGCGCTGAGGGCATCTCGCCAGTGCATCTGCACCGGAGCCCGTTGGCCCGCGACGCCCTCGCCAAGCTGGTCGTGCGGTGCCGCCGAGACGCGGTGGGTCGGGAACTGCGGGGGATGGCCTACCGGGCGGGTCTGCCGGTGTAGCCCATTCGGGTTGTCCCAGCTGAGGGACGCCCGCCCCCTGTGGACCGTCCACTGTCGTCAACCGGTGACCCGCCCGACCCTGAGCAGATGTGCCCCAGGTGCAAGCTGGTCGCGCGGTGAACCGCCCGACGCTGCTGTGGGCGCTATCACCACGGACTGCGAGGTCCCACCTGTTGACGCCCGCGGGCAAGGACCCCACAGACACGCTCAAGGCCCGCTGCGGAGCGTCGCTGCTCATAGCCGGAATCCAGCACGATCAGCCACCACCGAGCCCGCAGTGCGAGCCCTGCCGTCTGATCTTCCTCGTCCAGGCCAGCGCCCCCGGCAGATTCGCGCGGCGAAACGAGTAGATCCCGGCCGGTCGTCGGTTGAGCCCAAATCCCCCGTGCAGTGCTTCCGGCGGCCGGTCGGTTCCAACCTCCACGGTTCCTTAGCCCCCTGCCGAAAAGCGCTCACGCCCTACGAAGCGAGTCGGGCACGGGAATGCCGCGCTCAGGTGCTGGAACCGAACCAACCCAAAGGCGGGCGCGGGAAACCTCCGCCAACTTGGCGGAAGTTCCCGCGACTGCTCGCGAGACCCGGAAGGTCGCTGCGCGCGACACCGGTTACTCCGGCTCGACGCTAGACAAGGTGGACCGTATCCGGGACGGCCGATCTAGCCCGGCCTGGGTGCGATCTCCTCAACCGTGCTCACCCGCTCATTCTCGCGACCAGCCCTGACAAATTCGGAGCATGCGACTCCACCCGCGGGAACAAACCCGGGAATGCGACGAACGGTCAACATCCACGGTGAACGGTAACTGGCTAGCGGCGGGTTTCTATCCGTCTAGTGCGCGTGAGATGGTGGTGTGACCGGCCGGTTGATGAGGTGGGTGAGATCTGAGGTTGTTTTCGGCAGAGGACAGGACGGTGACGGCCAGCGACAGGTCCTCGGGTACGGCGGCGATGGCTTTCTTGACTGCGCTGAAGATCTCGTCGAGGTGCCGTAGCAACGGCATGAGGGCCTTGATGGTGCGGAGCAACTTGGTGATCAGGTCGGCGATCTTGGCGGCCCACTTGGCGATCAGGCTGATGGCCTGCTGGGCCACCACCGGCGCCGCGAGCCCGGCGGTGGCGGCCAGCTCAGCGGCGTAGCTGATCAGCCGGGAGACGAGATCGCTGATGAGCTCCCGGATCTTGTCCCGGACCGCGGTGACGATCATCCCGGCCATCGTGACGGCGACCCGGATGCCCTCGGCCGCGATGGCCGAGGCGTCGAGCAGGTGGCCGATGTCGTTGGCCCGGGCCCGGTAGGCGTCGGCGGCCGCGCCCTGCCAGGTCATGAGGTCGCTGGACACACTGTGGGCGTAGTCATGGCGCACGGCGGACACGGCGTGGGCGACGTTGTCCCAGGTCTGGGCGTGGGTGGAGATCGCATCGGGGTTGCCGGCCAGCCAGTTCAGCGGCTCGGACAGGGCGTCGACGTGCTCGATCAGCCACCCGATGCCGTAGGACAGCAGCGCACCGGCTGGGTCCGACGCGAGGTCCAGGGTGTCCAGGCTCGCGGCGGCCGTGTTGATCCCGATGTCGATCCAGTCCCCGCTGGAGATGGCCTCGACGCACTGGGTGGCCGAATCGAGGATCCCGATCCCGGAATAGATGGTGGTGTTCTGCTCCTCCTGGGCGACCAGCGGGTTCGCCGACATCTACCGAATCCCCTTCACCCGGTGCAAGGCCAGCGCGTTGCGGTCATCGACCGCCGCGTAGTCCTCGGCCGTGTCCTTGACGTTCGTCGCGGTGGTGCCCAGGCCCGTCGCGCAGCCGCCCAGCGCGGCCGCCCCGATGTCCTGCAACGGGTTGAGAATCGCCGGCAGGATCTGGCAGTACACCCCGTAGGTGTCCGCGGGCAGGCTCACCCGCGCCGCGTCCGCCGCCTGCGCCATCCGGTCGGAGAAGCCGTGGACGTTCTTCGCGTGTTCGGCCAGCGCCTCAGTGAGCACTTCGTACTGGTCGGACATGTCCGTGCCCCTAGCGCAGGTAGTTGCGGTCACCGAAGTCCTCTTCGTCGCCCCCGGGCGCCGCGCGGGGGCGACGGATGGGTCGCTGCGGCGGCGGGTCGTCGTCCTCGATCGCGCCCAATCCCAGGACGCCAGGATCGGGCCCCGGGCGATCCTGCTGTTCTTCGCCGAAGCGTTGCCGGTAACCCGACACCACGTGCTCGACAACCGGCTCCTCGGCTCCGACAGTGGCCGCCATGGCGTCGTGCACCTGCCCGGCCAGCTGCTGCTGGGCGCGCCGCATGCAGGCCATCACCAGCGCGGCGACCTCCGACGGGGGCATCCCGCCGATCTTGTCGGTGAGCGCCAGGTCGATGGGTGCCCCGCTGGAGTCGATCGTGACCCGGACCGCGCCGTCGGTGGAGGACTCGGTCACCTGGATCTGCTCGACCTCGGCTCGCATCGCGCCGAACCGCTGGGCTTTGTCCGCGAACCCCTGTGCCCACTGCGACAGTTGCCGCTCGACCTGGTCGGGGTCGGTGCCGAACATGAGCCCTCCTCATGGCTGACGGGCTGGCGGACGGTGATAGTACGGTCACCCGGGTTGGAGGAGGGTACGCAATGGCGGGCAGCTTCGAGCAGGCCGGTGTGTGGCTGGCTGGCGCGGATCAGCAGCAGACCGATCTGCAGCGCGCGGTGGCCAGCGGTGAGCTGTGGATGGAGTCCGGCGTCGCCGAACGCGCCGCCGCTCGCTGCGACCAGGCGGTCGAGGAGATCGATCAGTGGCTAAATGGCGCGGACCGGCTTACCCAGAGGCGCAAATTCGGCGACAACGAGGATGGCCATGCAGCCGCGGACCGGTTCGCCCAGGCCGGGCAGGACTTCATCGACACGATGAAGAACGCTCAACGGGTGTTCGCGAACATGGCGGCGACCTACCGGGCGGCGGGCCGCACAATCGCCGAGACCGATGCGGCTGGCCAGCAGATGTTCCGGGGCCGGTCCGGATGAGACGCGGTCTCGTTGCGGTGGTCGCGTTGGGGCTGCTTACAGTCGGCTGCGGTTCCCAGGTGCCAGGGTCTCCCGCGTCGCCTGCGGTAGCCGATGCCAGCGGCGTGGATATGTGCACCGTCCTGACCGACGCGGAGCTGACCGGGCTGGGCATCAAGCTGGACACCCGCAAGCAGGTGGACGAACTCGGCGTGGTCGGCTGCCAGTGGGTGGGCAAACCCATCAGACTGCGCCTGGAACGGGACGAGGACACCATCGCCGCGTACCAGGCACGCCGGGATGATCCGGCGTTCACCAGTTTCTCGGAGAACACGGTGAACGGTCGAGCCGGGGTTCAACTCAGCGTCGAGCGTGACCGTACGGACTGTGCACAGTTGATGGATGGTGGATCGGTGTCGCTGACGGTGGCCGTGGCGCCATCGTTCAGCCTGGATCCTCCGAAAATCGATTCGTGTGCCGAGGCGTTGCGGATCGCGCAGATGATCGAACCTCGGTTGCCGAAGGCGGGGAGTTGAGATGGCCGGACCGGTCGACATCGTGGCCGACCTGCTCGGCTTCGGCGGGTCCAGCGGCACCGACGGTGGGTCGAGCAACTGGGCGGCCTGGGGGCACGCGGAGATCCGCTCGATGCTGGACACCTCGGTCGACCCCAGCGACATCAGCGCCGCCGCCAGCGCGTGGCGAGACCTGGGCCGGCACGCGACCGACGTCGTCACCGGGCTCACTCGTGATCTGAACGAGACTGTATCCGGTGGGTGGCGTGGCGCGGGGGCCGATGCGGCGGTCGCCGCCCTCGGGCCTTTCGACCAGTGGTCGGCCAGCGTGGCCGAAGCCGCCGACCACACCACAGCGCTGATGGACGCCTCCGGCTCCAGCGCCGGGCAGGCCAAGGCCACCGTGCCCCCGGCGAAGTCGCACGACTGGGGGCAGTCACTGCGCAGCTTCGCCCTGGGCGGCCCGGCCGGCGCGGTCATCGACGCGGTCGCCCAGGATCAGGCGCAATCCGAGGCGCACACCGAGGCAGTGCAGATCATGAACAACGTGTACTCCGCGCCGATCAACGACCACCGCGTCGCCGTGCCGGTCTACCCGCA
>JBOHFU010000211.1:3369-6350 GCA_050699675.1 Pseudonocardiaceae bacterium | reverse complement strand
TTGATCCCGCGCTCATCGAGGCCGCCCGAGGGATGGGCATGTCGGCGACGCGGACCCTGCTGAAGGTGGAGCTGCCGCTGGCGATGCCGGTGATGGTGGCCGGGATCCGGGTGGCGCTGGTGCTGGGCGTGGGCACCGCGACCCTGGCCGGCTACGTCGGTGCCGGCGGTCTGGGCATACCGATCGACAGTGCGCTCAGGCTCGGCCGGACCGAGGCCGCCTTCGCCGTCTCCGCGATCGTGGCGGCGCTGGCACTGATGATCGACTGGCTGGCCGGGCTGGCCCAGCACCTGGTAAGCGGCCGGGTCGCCTGATGGGGGACCGGTACCGAGTAGCGATAAACCCCCGAGTAGCGATAAACCCCGAGTAGCGATAAACCCCGAGGAGGAAACCTCGTGCTGTTGAGATCAACGCGGCGCCACCCGAGGCGCGCCCGCACCGCCGTCGCCGCGGCTGCAGTGGCCATGCTCACCGTCGCTGGATGCGGCGGTCTCAGTGCGGGTGGTGGCCCGGCGGCCAAGCCAGGCAGCGTCGCGGAGAACGTCAACCTGGAAGGCGCCTCCTACACGGTCGGCGGCAAGGACTTCGACGAGCAGCTCGTGCTGTGCGAGATGGCGGTCGCCGCGCTGGAATCGGTCAATGCTCAGGTCACCAACCGGTGCAATGTGGGTGGTACGGAGGCGACTCGCAACGCCCTGCTCGCCGGCGAGATCGACATGTACTGGGACTACACCGGCACCGCCTGGGTCACCTTCTTCGGTGAGAAGCCCATCCAGGACAGCCAAAAGCAGTACCAGTCGGTCAAGGATCGGGACCTGCAGGAGAACCAGATCGTGTGGCTGACCCCGACCAAGTTCAACAACACCTATGCCTTCGCGACGTACGAACCGAAGGCGCAGGAACTCGGGCTCGAGACGCTGTCTGATATGGCTGAGTTCTACCGATCGGGCCAGCGGGGCAGGACCTGCGTAGAGAGCGAGTATCTCAACCGGGAAGACGGACTCCCGGGGATGCAGCAGACCTACAACTTCCAGATTCCGCCCGACCAGCTGCAGGTGCGGCAGACCGGCGCCATTTACCAGGCCACCGCCAATCCTGAGGACTGCCTGTTCGGTTTGGTGTTTACCACCGACGGGCGGATCCCGGCGCTGAACCTGCGGGTCTTGGCGGATGATAAGACTTATCACCCTCTCTACAACGCGGCGATCTCCATCCGCAAGGAGGCCGCTGACCAGAACCCGGCAATCGCGGAGGTGTTCGAGCCCATTGCGAGCGCGCTCACCGACGAGGTCATGCTCAAGCTCAACGCGCGCAAGTCTTCGGAGGGCATCGACGAGCGCACGGTTGCCCGGGACTGGCTCCAGCAGCAGGGCTTCATCGGCAGGCAGTGATCGTGTGACGCTGGCCCAACGCGTCACCAAGCCGAGGGGCATCCATGCCTGAGACCGTGCAGCCCGTGACCGGTTCCCACCACCGGAGGGGTACGCGCCCGATGATCGTCCTTGAGGGCGTCAGCAAGACCTACCCCAAGCAGCCGAAGCCCGCCGTCGCCGAGCTGACCTTGGACGTACCCGAGGGCCTTATCGTGATGTTGATCGGCCCGTCGGGGTGCGGGAAGACGACCACGCTGAAGATGATGAACCGGCTCATCGAGCCGACCACCGGGCACATCCTGCTGGGTGGCGACGATGTCACCAATGTCAACCCCGACCAGCTGCGCAGGCGGATCGGCTACGTGATCCAGCAGGTGGGGTTGTTCCCGCACCTGACCATCGCGGACAACATCGCGGTGGTGCCCAGAATGCTCGGCTGGAGCAAAAACCGCATCGCGAGTCGCGTCGACGAGTTGCTGCATCTAGTGGGCATGGAGCCAGCCGGCTTCCGGGACCGCTACCCGCGACAGCTCTCCGGTGGGCAGCAGCAGCGCGTGGGGGTAGCCCGCGCCCTGGCGGCCGACCCCCCTGTGATGCTGATGGACGAACCCTTCGGGGCCATCGACCCGATCACCCGCGAGCGGCTGCAGGACGAGTTCCTTGAGGTGCAGCGCCAGGTCGCGAAGACCATCTGCTTCGTCACCCACGACCTGTCCGAGGCAGTGAAGCTGGGTGACCGGATCGCCGTGTTCCGACCCGGCGGTCAGCTGGCGCAGTACGACACCCCTGGCGGGGTGCTCACCCATCCCGCGGATGACTTCGTCGCCAAGTTCGTCGGCAGCGGTGCTGCAGTCCGGCGGCTGTCGTTGCTTGAGCTCAGCCACCTGGAACTGGAGGAGGTGGTGATTTCCGACGCTCCCGCCAACGGCCACCCGGTGCTCGCGGTGGACCACGCGGGCCGCCCGGCCGCCTGGCGCCACCTGCCCGGTTCCGCGGAGCCGCCGCCGCTGGTGACGGTGCCGCTGGCGGGCACGGTCTACGACGCCGTTGATGTCATGCTCGACGCCCGTACCCCGCTGGTCGTCGTGGTCGACAACAACGGGCAGCCCCTCGGTGCGTTGCGCTGGGACGCGCTGGTCAGCGACCTGCGGACCAAGGGGCAACAGCCATGATCGCCGACGTACGTCGTTGCGCCGGGACGGCGCCGCCGTACGGCGTGCTCATCTCGGTCACCTGAGTTTCCCTCGTGCCTCGTGCTCGGGAACTAACGGGGAACTGGAACCGACAAACACCTCTGAAAGGCCGTGACGGGGCCCGCCAGAGGCGGAGGCCATGCGCGGAGTTCACGGGTTGAGGATGTGGTTGCGGTGGCGGGCGCGGTGTGGGTGAGGTGGGTCTGTGCCGCGGTGTTCGCCGGGGTGGCTCTCTACTTCGCGGTGCGGCTGCTCGCTTCCCGCCGGGACGCCTCGAGGGATGGCTCCTCGGGGGATGGCTATCGCAGCGACCCCCGCAACAATGACCCCACCGCGGACGCATCGCACGGCGTGATGAGCCTCGGCATGGCCGCGATGTTCTGGCCGTGGGGTAATCCGGGGCAGGGTAATCCGG
>JBOHFU010000211.1:0-3269 GCA_050699675.1 Pseudonocardiaceae bacterium | reverse complement strand
GGGTAATCCGGGGCAGGGTAATCCGGTGCCTGCGCTGTATTGGCAGGTGCTGTTCGGCGTCGCGGCCGCGTGGTTCGCGGTTCGGCTGCTCCGGCGAGGGGCGCGATCAGGCACGATCCTGCAACCAGGCCTGGGCCGAGGCGCTGACCTGCACCACGTGCTGGGGAACCTGGCGATGGTGTACATGCTGGCCGCGGTCCCCGCAGGCCACGGCGCGGCGCACAGCACGCATGTCCCCGGGATCAGCGCCCCCGGCATTGCGCTGCCGGCGCTGGCCTGGGCGTTTGTTGCGTACTTCCTGGTGCTTGCGGTGTGGTTGGGCGCGCGGTTGGTCGAGCCGGTGAGCGCCGTGGCAGCGACCTCTGCCAGTGCTTTCAGTGCTGGACCGGGTGGTGTGGTCACCTCGCCCTATCTGCTCGGTTCCAGTCGCGTCGTCATGGGTATCGGGATGAGCTACATGCTCGTGACGATGTTGTGACCGCCGTCGTTGAGTCCGCCACTGGATGGAGCGTGCCGTCATGTCGAAGATCAGTTGGCGACTGGTGCGATCAACCCAATGGCGTCGTGCCACCGTGCTCGGCGCCGTCAGCGTCGTGGTGCTGCTCACCCTGGCCGGCGTCGCGTCGGCGCATGTCACGGTGAATCCCCGTACCGCGCAACAAGGTGGCTATACCAAAGTTGCCTTCCGGGTCCCCAACGAGCGGGACACCGCGTCCACGACCCAGCTGGAGATTAATTTCCCGACTGACCACCCGATCGCTTCCGTGTCCACCCGTGCGGTTCCCGGTTGGACATCGACCGTGCAGAAGACCACGCTGGCCGCACCGATCACCACCGGTGAGAGGCAGATCACCGAGACCGTATCGAAGATCACCTGGACGGGCGGCAAGATTGAGCCTGGAACGTTCGAGGAGTTCGACGTGTCGATGGGCCCGTTGCCGACCGACACAGATCAGCTGGTCTTCAAGGCGTTACAGACCTACGACAACGGCGAGGTGGTGCGCTGGATCGACACAGCCCCACCGGGTGCCGCCGAGCCCGAACACCCCGCGCCAGTGCTCACGCTGACACCGGCTGATACCAGCCCGGCGGCTAGCGCCAGTTCGGCGACTGTGACCACGAGCGGTGCCCCGGCTTCCTCGAACACCGTTGGCGTAGTGCTCGGCATCGTGGGCATTGCGCTGGGGATCGTCGGGATCGGTTTGGGCCTGCGCAACCGTAGGCAGGGACGTAGCATCGGCGCGGACTGAACCTGCGGCCAGTGTGCAGTCGGCCAGTGCTGCGAGCCGGTGTAGTGACGGTGATCTGCGCGGTGCTCGGGGCACTCGCCGGCGCCGGTTCCGCGGCGGCCCACGCGGTGCTGATCTCGACCGATCCCGGCCAAGGCGTGGTGGTCGCCACCGCGCCCACCACGGTGTCACTGACCTTCAGCGAACCAGTGGTGGTGGCAGCCGACGGGATCCGGGTCTTCGATCCGGAAGGTGCGCAGCTGGACACCGGATATGCCGTTCACCTCGGTCGCGCCTCCACCGTGGGCGCCGCTCTGCGCAGTAGAGATCAACCCAGCGTCCAGCAGCAGGGCACCTACACCGTGTCCTGGCGGGTGATCTCGACCGATTCGCACCCGGTGGCGGGTGCCTTCACCTTCTCGGTGGGTCAGCCCTCGGCAAACCGAGCCCCAGGGACCGCGCAGCCCAGCGGGAGTACCGCGGTCGGTGTGCTTTACGGAATCGCCCGGGTCGCAGCGTTCGCGTCGTTCGCGCTGCTGGTTGGCTCGATTGCGTTCGTCCTGCTCTGCTGGCCCGGCGCCATCGCCCGGCGCGACGTCCGCCGCGTCATGCTGGTCGGCTGGGCCGGCCTGCTGGCGGCCACCATGGCGGGTCTGCTGCTGCAGGGCCCCTACGGCAACGGGCTGGGCGTCGATCGCATCTTCGACTCCGCGGTCTTCTCCGCGACCGTGGACAGCCGGTTCGGTGCAGCGTGGACCGCCCGGCTCATGTTGCTGGCCCTGACCGGTGCGTACCTCGTGCTGCTGTGCGCGTGGCTGGGCCACTTCGCGCGGCGGGGCCACGCGTGGTTCGGCGCCCTCGGCGTGGGCTTGGCCGTTGGTCTCGCGTCGACGTGGGCGGTGGCAGGTCACGCGGCCGCGGGGCTCCAACCAGCCCTGGCGCTACCGGTGGACATCGTGCATCTGCTGGCAATGGGCGGGTGGCTAGGTGGTCTGGTCACCCTGGTAGTCATCCTGCGTCCATCGGGTGCGGGGCCGCCGGGTGCCGCGAGCGCTGAGATGCCGGCGGCGGTATATCGGTTCTCGTCGATCGCGGCCGCCTCCGTCGTGATCCTCATCGGCACCGGCAGCTACCAATCGTGGCGCCAGCTCGGCAGCTGGGCCGCCTTCGTATCCACCGACTATGGGTGGTTGTTGCTGGCGAAACTCGGTGTTGTCGCGATCTTGCTCGGCGTCGCTTGGTTCTCCCGCAGGTGGGTCACCCGACATCGGCGAGTACCTGTCGGTGTGGGTGCAGTGTCGCGATCGTCCCCCAGCGTGTCGACCCCTGCGCTGTTGACACTGCGTCGCAGTGTGGTGGGTGAAGCCGTGCTCGGTGCACTCGTGCTCGGCGTCACCGCGCTGTTAGTCAACGCCGAACCCGGTCGAACCGTGACTGCCGCGTCGCCAGCGCCGGCACACCGCATCGTCGGCTATGACACCGGAGGTCAGGGCGGTCAGGGCCAGCTCATTATCCACGTTGATCCCGCCACCGCCGGACCTGACACGATCAGTGTCACCGTCGAGGATCCCACCGGCAACCCGCGTGACGTGGCCGAACTCAACGCCACCTTGACGCTCACCTCGAGGCAGCTCGGCCCGTTCCCGGTTCCCCTGCAGCGCACCGCACCAGGCCACTATGTCGCTACCGGGGTCCAGATCCCGGTCAGCGGAACCTGGCAGCTCGCGGTGACAGTGCGCACCTCCGACATCGACCGAACCACCGTGACCACACCGATCGACATCAAGTGAATCGGACGGGCAAGGGGCCACGCCGTCGTGCACGTGCGGGCTTGGCCTTCGGCCGGGCGGTAGCGTGGGGCCCCGTGATGCGGACAGCTGTGGTCGTGATGATGATCACCGTGCTGGGCGGGTGCGGGAGTGCGCAACAAGAGGTCCCGGGCCGGCCGGACGCGGTCCGGCCGGCCGATCCCGTCCTCGCTCCGGTGCTGGCCGGCGAGCAGCCGCGGGCCGCGGTTGATCCGCGCCGGCTGGCCCGGCA
>JBOHFU010000210.1:0-6364 GCA_050699675.1 Pseudonocardiaceae bacterium | reverse complement strand
TGTCCACCCCGGGCTCCTCGGAGCCGGCGGTAGCGTCGGCACCCAACCGCCGAGCCACCTCATCGAGCAGCGCGGACAGCCGTTCGGCAAGGACCGCGACCTGCTCCTTCTCCAGCTGCACGCTGATCACTTTGGTCTCGTCAACGGCTTGCAGGTAGAAGGTGCGGTCGCCGGGCTCGCCGACGGTGCCCGCGACGAACCTGTCGGGGGTGCGGAAGACGTGGATGACACGAGACATGGCAGTACCGACACTAGAGCACCCCAAACTGTCCGGCAGCAGCCGTCCCCCAGGTCAGCCGGTGCCGGTGGACCCCCCGGGCGTGGCGTCCGACGAGGGCGGCCGCTTGCGCCGGCGCTTGGGCGGGACCAGTGACTTCAGGTCCCCGCCGGAGTCGTTGACCCGCTGCACGAACGGCCGGGTCTCGGTGTAGCTGACGGCGCTGATCGAGCACGGGTTGGCGACGATCCGCTGGAAGCCGTCCAGATGCATGCCCAGCGCATCGGCGAGCACCGCTTTGATGACGTCACCGTGCGTGCAGACCAGCCACACCACGTGCGGGCCGTGCTCGGCGGCCAGCTTGGCGTGCCATTCCCGCACTGCGGCCACCGCCCGAGCCTGCAGCGCGGCCAGCCCCTCGCCGCCGGGGAACACCGCCGCCGAGGGGTGCGTCTGCACCACCTTCCACAACGGTTCCTTGCCCAGCTTGCTCAGCTCCCGCCCGGTCCACTCGCCGTAGTCCACCTCGACGAACCGGTCGTCGACGGTCACCTCGAGCCCGCGCGCCAGCGCCAGCGAGGCCACCGTCTCCCGGCACCGCTGCAGCGGGGAACTCACCAGCGCTGCCAGTGGTAGCTGCGTCAGCCGCTCGACCAGCGCCTCTGCCTCAGCCCGACCGTGCTCGTCCAGCGCCACCCCCGGGGTGCGCCCGGCCAGCACCCCTGCGACGTTCGCCGTGGACCGGCCATGTCGCAGCAGGATCAGGGTGCCCACGGCGCCACCCTACGCACCACTGCGGTCAGGTCGCGCTGATCATCCCGGTGGCCAGCAGCGCCAGCACCACGATCCCCAGCGCCAGCCGGTACCAGACGAACAGGTAGACGCTGTGCCGCTCGACGTAACGCAGCAGCCACGCGATGGCGGCATAACCCACGACAAACGCGATCAGGGTGGCGACCACCATCTGAGCCACCGAGGGTTGCAGACCGGGCCCGCCGACCGCGAAGACGTCGGGGATCTGGAACAACCCGGCGGCGATGACGGCGGGAATGGCCAGCAGGAACGAGTAGCGCACCGCGGCGGGCCGGGTCAGCCCGAGGAACAGGCCGGCACTGATCGTGCCTCCGGAGCGGGATACCCCCGGCACCAGCGCCATGGCCTGCGCGAAGCCCAGAGCCACCCCGCTGGTGACGGTCAGCTGCTCCAGCGGGCGTCGCTGCCGCCCGTAACGCTCAGCGGCACCCAGCACCAGACCGAACACGATCAGGGTGCTGCCGATGATCCACAGGTTGCGACCCGAGGTCTGGATCTGGTGCTCGAAAACGAAGCCCAGTACACCGATCGGGATCGTGCCGATGATCACCAGCCAGGCGATCCGGTAGTCCGGAGTGGCGCGGACCTGCGCCGAGCGCAACCCGCGGAACCAGGTCGCAGTCAGGTGGCCGATGTCGCGGGCGAAGTAGATCAGCACTGCGGCCTCGGTACCCAGCTGGGTGACGGCGGTGAACGCCGCACCGGCATCGTCGCCGAAGAAGATCTCCGAGACGATCCGCAGGTGTCCTGATGAAGAGATCGGGAGGAACTCGGTGATGCCCTGGACGAGTCCCAGGACCAAGGCTTGCAGCCAGCTCACGCGGGTGCACCCTACGGGTGCGAATGCTGGCACCAGCACCCGCTAGCGTGCACCCCTGTGCAGCAGCGTCTCCTTGGCCGCAGCGGGCTGCGGGTGTCCCGGCTGGCACTGGGCACCATGACCTGGGGCCGCGACACCGACGCCGAGGAGGCCGCCACCCAGCTGGTCGCCTTCGTCGATGCCGGCGGGACGCTGGTGGACACCGCAGACGTGTACGCCGAGGGCGAGTCGGAGCGGATCCTTGGCGGGCTGCTGGCCGAGGTCATCCCCCGCGATGAGGTGGTACTCGCCACCAAAGCGGTGGCGCGCCGCGACGATGGGCCATTCGGCGGCGGCGCGTCCCGCGCCGCGCTGCTCGCGGCGTTGGAAGGCTCGCTGCGCCGGCTTCGCACCGACCACGTCGACCTGTGGCAGCTGCACGCCTGGGATCCGACGGTGCCGCTGGAGGAGACCCTGTCCGCGGTGACCGACGCGGTGCGCTCAGGCAAGGTCCGCTACGTCGGGGTGTCCAACTACACCGGCTGGCAACTGGCCACCGCGAAAGCCATTTCTGACGTGCCGCTGGTGTCCACCCAGGTGGAGTACTCGCTGCTCGAGCGGGGGGTGGAGCGCGAGTTGGCGCCGGCTGCGGCGTACCACGGGGTGGGCTTGCTGCCCTGGGCGCCGCTGGCCCGGGGGGTGCTCACCGGCAAGTACCGCAACGGCACCCCTTCTGATTCCAGGGCAGCCTCGCCACACTATGCGCGTTACGTCGAGCACCACCGCACCGACCGGGCGACCCGGATCGTGCAGGCCGTGGTCACCGCAGCCGACGGGCTGGGCACCTCCCCGCTGGAAGTGGCGCTGGCCTGGGTGCGGGACCGCCCGGGGGTGGTCGCGCCGGTCGTCGGCGCCCGGAACACCGCCCAGCTGGCCGGTTCGCTGGCCGCCGAGGAGGTGGAGCTGGCCCCCGCTATCCGGGCCGCGCTCGATGACGTCAGCGCAGTGCAGCTGGGGTATCCGGAACGCCCGCTCGGCTGACCCGCTGCCCATGGCGAGGACGTTAGCCTTATTGGCGGTTGTCCACGGTCACCGGACCGGCTAGCGGCCGCTGACGCAGTGCTGTCCGTAGCCTACGGAGGAGAACAAAAGGCTGCTTGGGGATGGCGCGGGGGTGTCACGTCCGGAATGCTTGGCCACGGCCCGTCCCCAACCGACGGGAGGTCGGTGTGCCCGGTGCCCAGCGCGCAGCGCTGTCTGCTGCGTTGCTCGTCGCCGGGCTGGTCGCGGGATGCAGTAGCAATGGGCGCCCGGCTACTCAGCCGGCCGTGGTCCCGGTCGCGCCGGCGGCGGCTCCTCCAGGTGGGCCGACCGCCGCAGGGATCGTCCTACCGCTCGACGCGCCGGCCACCCAGGTAGTGGTCGATCCACGTACCGGGACGGTGGCGGTGGCGCTTGCAGATGCCCCGAGCCTGCTGCTGAGGACGCTGGACGGCACCGCGCCGCCACGACTGGTGGCGCTGCCCGGTCCGGCCGCGGATCTCGTCCTCGCCGCCGACGGCGGCCCGCTGCTGGTGCCGGTCACCGCGCCCGGGTCACTGATCCGGGTCCCGCTCGATGGTGGCACACCGAGCAGGACGGATCTCGACGGCCCGGTGCGCGGCGCGGTCGTAGTAGGTGGTGTAACCGTGGTCGCGATGGGTGACCGGCTGACCGTGCTTGACAGGAACCGGCCGGGCCGGACCATCCCAGGGTTCGTCGACGCCGCCCGCCTGGTGCCCGTTGGGACCAAGGTCGGGGTACTCGACCGGGCCCGCACTGCAGTGAGCCTGGTGGACATCTTCTCCGGCGACACCAGCCCAGCGCTGCGGGCGGGCAACGGAGCTGCGAGCGCGGTGACCGACCGGTTCGGTCGGATGCTGGTGACCGACACCCGCGACGGCGAGTTGCTGGCCTTCGCCGGTGACCCACCGTTGTTGCGGCAACGTTTTCCCCTGCCGGGTGCGCCCTACGGGCTGGCCTACGACGCCCAGCGGGACCTGGCGTGGGTGACCCTGACCGCCCGCAACGAGGTGGTCGGGCTCGATGTGGCCGGGGGCGAGCCGGTGGTCGTCCACCGGTTCCCTACTGTGCACCAACCCGATGCGATAGCAGTGGACCCGGCCAGCGGCCGGGTCGTGATCGTCTCCGCGTCGGGCGCGGGACTGCAGGTGATCGACCCGGAACGGGTGGTGGTGCGGTGATGATGGAGACAGTTGACGGTGATGGCCTCGACTGGGAGTACCAGCCGCTGCGGTTGCCGCCGGGGGTGTCCCGGCTGACCGCGGCGACCCAGCTGGCTGTGCAGGCTGAATTCGCGGGCTGGGAGCTGTCCCGGGTGCGGATGTACTCAGACGGTACCCGCACCGTGTGGCTGCGCAGGCGACGAACCGCGACCGCTCAACCCAAGCTGTCGTTGTAGACTTCTCCCTGGCATGCCGTAGGGTCCGCACCGCATGGCGCGGACCCTACGAATTGAGCAGGTCTCACATCGGTTTGATCTGGTCGGCCTGCGGACCCTTCGGTCCCTGGGTGATCTCGAACTCCACCCGCTGGTTTTCCTCCAGCGTGCGGTAGCCGGTCGCCTGGATCGCCGAGAAGTGGGCGAAGACATCGGGGCCGCCACCATCCTGGGTGATGAAGCCGTACCCCTTCTCCGAGTTGAACCATTTGACCGTGCCGGTCGCCATCTTGCATCTCCTTCTCGGGCCGCCTATTCGGCCCGCACTGCGGGTGTCCCGGATCGCCGTCGTGATCACCCGGGGCGCCGTGCACGCACCGCGCTGGCCGGACACAACGAACGCCTGTGGCGCTTGCTCCACAGGCGTCCTTGGAACCAAGACTGCTACGAGCGCAGACGTTAGCAGAATGCGCCCGCTGCGCTAGAGGGTCGGTTGCATCCCCACCCGCCCGTGACCAACACGGGCGGGTGGACAGACCGGCGCTGGATCCCTCAACAGCTCCGGAGGAACCGGTCAAGGACCCGGGTACCGAAGGTCAGCCCGTCGACAGGTACCCGCTCGTCGACCCCGTGGAACAGCGCGGCGAAATCAAGATCGGGCGGCAGCCGCAAGGGCGCGAAGCCGAAACAGCGTATTCCCAGCCGGGTGAAGGCCTTGGCATCGGTGCCGCCGGAGAGCATGTAGGGGATCGTGCGCGCGCCAGGATCCTCCTGCAGGATCGCGGCGTCCATCGCGGCCACCAGGTCGCCGTCGAAGGTGGTCTGCACCGCTGGCGTGTTCACCACCCACTCGCGGCTGACGTCGGGACCGAGCAGCTCGTCGATCTCGCGCTCGAACGCCGCCTGGCGCCCGGGCAGCACCCGGCAGTCCACGACCGCCTCCGCCGTCGAGGGGATGACATTGGCCTTGCAGCCGGCGTCGAGCATTGTCGGGTTGGCCGTATCGCGCAGCGTCGCGCCGACGATCCGGGCCAGCCCGCCGAGCTTGGCGACTGCACCTTCCAGGTCGTCGCCGGAGAAGTCCAGCCCGGTCTCCTCGCCGACGGCCGTCAGGAACTCCCGCACCGTGTCGGTCATCACCAGGGGGAAACGGTGTTTGCCCAGCCGGGCCACCGCCTCGCACAATGCGGTCACCGCATTGTCCTCATGCACCATCGATCCGTGCCCGGCCCTGGCCCGGGTGCGCAGCCGCATCCAGGCGATGCCCTTCTCGGCGGTCTCTATCAGGTAGAGCCGGCGCCCTTCGCGCACCGTCAGAGAGAATCCGCCGACCTCGCTGACCGCTTCGGTGCAGCCCTCGAACAGCTCGGGGTGGTGGTCGACGAGCCATTGTGCGCCCTGGCGCCCGCCGGCCTCCTCGTCGGCCAGGAAGGCGAAGACCAGATCGCGCGGCGGGACGAGGCTCTCGCGCCGGAACTGTCTGGCGACCGCGATGGTCATCGCGACCATGTCCTTCATGTCGACCGCACCACGACCCCACAGGTAACCGTCCTGCACGGCGCCGGAGAACGGGTGCACCGACCACTCGGCGGCGTCGGCGGGCACCACGTCCAGGTGGCCGTGCACGAGCAGCGCGCCCCGGTTGGGATCGGCACCGGGCAACCGGGCGATCACGTTGCCCCGTCCGGGGGCGCCGGACTCGATGTAGGTGGTCTCGAAGCCCACCTCGCCGAGCTTGCCGGCGACGTACTCAGCCGCGGCCCGTTCACCGACCAGGGTGTCTGGGTCGCCGGTGTTGGTGGTGTCGATGCGGATCAGGTCGCTGGCCAGGCCGACGACCTCGTCCTCCGCGGTGGTGCTGCTGCTGCCTGCCGATCCCTTCATCCGGTCTTCCTACCACCCCTGAGCTGGCAGCTGCGCGGACGCTGGGGGTTCCTGCCGGGTTGGGGCACCGGGTGGCGATCGGCTACCCTCGTTGCGCGCCGCACGGCGGCATTTCGTGGGTGCGACGTCCGAGTGGCGGAATGGCAGACGCGCTAGCTTGAGGTGCTAGTCCCCGGCTAGGGGGTGGGGGTTCAAGTCCCCCCTCGGACAC
>JBOHFU010000209.1:0-6368 GCA_050699675.1 Pseudonocardiaceae bacterium | reverse complement strand
ACGGTGCCCGGTGGGCGTGCACTGTTGCGAAGCCCAGGTCGGCGACGGGCGCTCACCTGTCTCCACGAGCCGATCCAGGGTGGCCACCAGCTTCAAACCACCGACGCCTAGTCCGTCGACCAGCGCCTTCAGCGCCGGCAACAGGCCCTGGGTCAGGTAGATCAGGCCGCCGGCGATCGTGCCGAGTGTCGCGCCGGTCGCCAGCAGCCAGGGCGCTCCCACGAGCAGGCCTACGACTGGTAGCCAGCCACCGACCGCTACCGACAAGGTCCGGATCGCAGCCATCCGAGCCAGCGTGCGTTCCGCCTCGGCATGCGCGTCCACCTGCTGCTGCACCTTTGCGCAGGCCCGGTCTTCGGCGCCGCAGGCAACCACGTCGCGCAGGCTGTGGGCCACGGTGCTGGCCGACTCGGCGACCCCTTCGTCGGCGAGCACGTGGGCCCGCTGCCGGTCCATCATGGACCGCAAGGACGCCACGAAAAGACCCAGACCCACCAGCAGCGGCGGCAGCACCAGCAGCCCGACGACCCCGGTCAGTGCGGCCATCCCGATCACTGCGGCGACCGAGCTCACCACGAAACTCCTGGTGAGCAGGAGCAAGCCGGCGAAAGTGTCCCGCACCACCTCAACCTGATGGGTCAGCCGGGCGACCGCGCCCGAATCGGGCCGACCACCGAGCACCGTGGAGCGCTGCAGGGCACCTCCCACCACGCGCTCCACCAGGTCGTCGCGGAACGGCTCGACGATCTCGGCCAGGATCCGGTAGACGTGCCGGGTGGCCAATGCCCCTGTCACCACCGCTACAGCGAGGACGCCAAGCCACACCAACCCGATCCCGGGACGGCCGGCCAGGAATCCATCGTCCAAGGCGTGGGCCACCCCATAGCCGGACAGCAGCAACGGCAGCATCTGCGGCACCGACCACGCAGCCAGCCGGATGAGCGCCCCAGGATGGCGGCGCAGCGTTGTGCGGAGCACTCGGGGCACGGTGTCCACGGCCGGGCCCATTTCGGGGGTCATCGGACTGCCGCCGGTACTGCGGGCCGAGTGTCAGCACGGCTCTGGCTTTCGGTCGGTACGGCCTCGGTGCCGAAAAGAGCCCGGTATTCCGGGTCGCGCCACAGGTCGGTATGCCGACCCAGGCTGCGTAGCTTGCCCCGATCGAGCCAGGCGACCAGATCCGTCCGGGCGGCCGTAGCCACCCGGTGCGCGATGATCAGCCGGGTCTGTCCCCCGCCGCCGGTGGTCAGCGCCGCCCCGACCTGCCGCTCGGTCACTGTGTCCAGGCTCGAGGTGGCGTCATCGAGAATCAGCAACCGGTAGGGGTGCGCAAACGCCCGGGCCAGGCCGAGCCGCTGCACCTCGCCTCCGGACAGTGGGGCCGCGGCCAGTTCAGTCCGGTACCCCTGCGGCAGCCGCTCCACGAAGGTGTCCGCACGAGCGGTGGCGGCGGCTCGACGGACCCTTTCCTCGCTTCGGCTGCGTGAACCGAAGTTGATCGCCTCCTCGATCGTGTCACCGACCAACGCGGGACGCTCGAAGGCAAAGCCCACCGCGCCACGCAGTTGTTCCCGGGACAGCTCGGGCAGCGCCACGCCGTCAAGGAGCACCTGTCCCTGCTCTGGATCGGTGAGCCGACCGGCCAGTGCGGCGAGCACCGACTTGCCCGCGCCGGACTCACCGACCACAGCGACTGTGGCACCGGCCGGGACGATGATGTCCAGGCCGCTGATGACCGCTTCACCGGCGATGGATACCCGGACTCCGCGGAACTCGAGCCGGCCACCTCTGTTGTGGTGAGCACCGCCACCATCACAGCGGCCTGCACCAGATGTGTCCGGCAGCGTCGCGGCACCGTATGGGGTCACCGGCTCGGTGAGCACCTCAGCGGCGCGCTGGCCACCGGCCCGGGCTCGGGAGAGCTTGTTGAAGAATCCCACCGCCGAGCCGATGCCGGCGGCCATCACTGCATAGCGGCTGGCGGCGTAGAGCTCACCGACGGTCAGCCGGCCGGCGACCACACCCAGCCCGGCGACACCGACAACGACCAGCTGCAGCAGCGGCCCGATCATGGCGGATTGGCTGGCCACCCTGACCTGGTTGTGCCACATGCGGGCGCCGTGGGTGCGCAGCCCGCGTAGCGGCTGCAGGATCCGTCCTCGCTCCCGCTCGATGCTGCCCGCGGCGGCGATCGTGCGGGCACCGGCCAGCGCATCGAGCAGCCGTGCAGCGATCTGTCCCTGGCTGTGCAGGTAATCCCCGATGGTCTCGGAGTTATCGCGGACGAAGATCCGCAGCAGCCCGGCCATTGCTACCAGTCCGACCAGCGCGGTGAGCCCCACCCACGGATCGATCAACCCCAGTGCAACGATGCCGCCGACCGGAGGGATCAGGCCGGCACCGATCATGACCGCAGTCACTCCGATCTGGCCTGCTTCGTTGGCGTTGCGGGTCACTCTGGTGGTGAGGTCTCCGGGTTCGAAGCGGCGAGTGGCTGCCGGGCCGATCGCGACCAAGTGCCGGACCAGCGTCATACGCAGCCAGGCTGTGCAGCGGGCATTACTCGCTCCAATGGCGATGTCGCCGATCACCTTGCCGCCCACCATGATGACGATCAGCCCCGCACAGGCGAGGAGGGTCCAGGTGACGTGGCCCCCACCGGGCAGCGCATCGAGCGCTCGCCCGATGGCGGCGGGGAGCAGGAGTGCAGCGCCTGAGCCGACCAGAGTGGCCAGCGCCAGCACCCATATCCACAGTCCGCCGCGCCGACCCGTCGATAGCAGCAAGCGGTCTGCTTGTCTCCAGTCTGTCTGTCTCGGCTGCGCTTGTCTCGATTGGGCCGGATCGCTGTTCACACGGCCTCCGCATCGTCGCGCTACTACCCGACATGGAGACATATCGGGCTCCAATGCGCTCACATTGCCCCGATATATCTCCATGTCGGGGTCAGAACGGTGAGCTCTTCTGAACTAGTGGATTAAATGGGTGGTCCGGGGCAACGCCGGCTGCCCCGGACCACCCGGCGACGAAACCTCAGTGGCTGCAGAGCAGCAGGCTGAGGCTGCTGCTGTCACAGTCGTAATCGTGGTCGTCGTCGCAGTCGCGGCCGCGGCCGGACAGCTCCAAGGACTGCAGGTCGAGAAGCGCCATGTTTTTCATCTCCCTCCGGGCATCGACGCGGACACAAGCCCGTTCCCCCCGGTCAGAACCGCTGGCACGGGGGCAACGTGCGGTGCGGACTGCCGGGGTTCGAAGAGGAACGGGAGACCGACGGGGTGCTCGTGCACAGCAGCACCCAGCGCAAGCAGCACACCTGCGGCCCCACTCGCCAGATCCATTGACAGCCGCAGCAGCTGTTCACCGGGAAAAGCGAGGTGGCCTTGGTAGTCGACGCGGTGCCAGCCCAGACGCTGGACCTGTGCGGCGACCTCGGGGTTCCAGATCGCATGCCCCGGCGGGTATGCCCGGCTGAGGTACAGGATGATCCCGGCCCGGCCGCTGAACAGCCCCGGCTGGATATAGAAGGGCACCCGCGCGACTCTGCGAATGGCAGCCGCGGCGTGGGCGAATTCCTCATCGGAGCGGTGCGTGAGGTATTCGTCGAGGACCATGCCGATGCCAGCGCTGCCGCGATCGAGGTAGGGCATCGCCCGCCAGCCTTCGTTGACCAGCATCGAGCCGTCCTCGCGCACCATGCAGCGGCGCAGGTCCTGGCGAAGCGCAGTCGCAGCCAGTTGGAGGAATCCGCGGTCACCGGTGTGCTCGAAGAGCCGCAGGAACATCAGCGCCGGTCCCGAAGAACCCTGCATCAGCCCGGCGTAAGGATGATCCCCGCCGCTGATCGTGCCGACGCTACCAGCGGCACCCAGCCGGTCAGCCACCATCTCGGCGACGCGCAGTGCGTGCTCGAACAGCGTGGGTTCCCCGGTCGAGCCCGCGAAGTGGGCCAGGTTGAGTGCGATACCGGCGAGGCCGCCGGACAGGCTCGTGCCGAGCCGGTCGCACTGCTCACTGAGGCAGAAGTCGATCAGGTCGAGGGCGGCTTGGCGATACCCCAGATCCGCCAGCACGTACGCCACGCCGTGCAGCCCGTCGTAGAGACCCAACCGCGCTCCACGTGCCGCCGCGGCGGCACGCTCGAGCAGCCAGTGTTCACCGGCGGGGTATCGATTTGCCCCAGTGGCCGACAGCGCGTAGAGCACGCCGGCAGCACCGTGGGCGATGTTGAGACCGCCGGAACTGAACTGAGCGATATCACCGGGAAAGAGCCGGTCGGCGCGCTTGGGAGTAGCGCTGGCCAAGATCCCAGCCACTATCGAGTCCCGGGCACGTATCCAGCCGGTCGTCCCAGACGGTAGTGCCGGGAGCTGCCTAGGGCGCTGTCGTGGTGTGTCCTGCTCGGTGCGGCTGGCTCCGGTGATCGTCTGTAGGGCCTCGGACAGGAAAGCCGGCGGCACCGTGAAGTGTTCGGCGATGACCTCGACGAAGTCTTGCGGCTTTCCCGCGTCGAGCCGGATCATGGCGGTCAACGGGAGGAACAGCGCCAGGCGCAGACAGGCCAGCGAGTACCGGTCGATGTCGAATCCGGTCCGGTCCAGCGGGGCTGCGAAGCCGGGGTTGCCCAGGGTGGGGCGGCGTGCCTCGTCGAGGCTGCTCGCGACCTCGAAGTCGATCAGGGCGATCCTGCCGTCGTCACGGACGATGACGTTGAACAGATGCAGATCACCGTGGATGATCCCGCGGCCATGAATGGCCGTGACGATGTCTTCGACTCGGGCGCACATCTGCAACGCCCATTCGGCGTGGGCGGCGCACTCAGCCGGCCCGGCAGCGGGGTCGCTCATCGGGTAGCGCTGCGTGAAGACCTTGTTCAGCGACGTTCCCTCGACGAACTCCAGGGCGAGGAAGTGGTGCTCGCCCAGGGTGAAGTGGTCGTGGACTGCGGGCACCCCCTCGATCCCCGCAAGGTGTTCGAGCGTTTCCCGTTCGCGCCGCAGCCGTTGGACCGCGTCGGCGCCGTCCGCGGCGAGACCGGCATGCGGCCGCGCTTCCTTGAGCACCACGCGGGCGCCGGTCCGCTGGTCCCGCGCGTCGTAAAGGCCCCCGCCGTTGGAGAAATGCAGGACCTGCTCAATGCGGTAGGGCAGCGTCGCGACTGTGGTGGCGTTGCGCGCTGCGAGCTGGGGAACAAGCAGGTCCGGCAACGTCACCCACGGCGGAGTGGCGAACACCGCCTCCCTGCGGTCGGGCACCAGCGCACCGCTGGGGTCCTCGATGGCCGGAACCTGGTCACCCCGCGCCGACAGGCAGTGCCGCAGCGCGAAACCGCCGTAACGGACGTAGAGCGGGCCGTCGTTCCAGCGCAGATCGCTGAGGATGTACGGGCCTGGCTCGCCGGCCAGCCGGTCACCCAGGTCGTGCAGGATCATGCCTAGCGCGTCGACATCGGCCGGGTAGATCGTGACGAACTTTCCGCTGGATCCCCGCGGCGCGTACTTCGCGTTTCGCAGATGGACGACGTTTCGAGAAGCCAGGAACTTGAAGTGGATTTGGCGCGGGATGCAGTAGGCCCACACGGTCTCCAGAATGCGTTCCGCGTTGTCGAGGCACGCCGACGCGTGGACCTTCCAGCCCTGCTGGGGCACCGAAGCCCCAACCGGATTCATGACCACCCAATTGCTGGCGATCCGGCGTTCCCAGCCATCGGGAACCGGACGTTGCGCGGCATCGAAGGACTCCGAGCGGCTCGGCCCGATCATCGAATCGTAAAACAACGGATCCGCGATGCAGTACACCTCGTAACCGTCGTCCACCAGATCCCCCCTTGGCGCTGCTGGGCATCGCTATGCACAAATATTCGTACCGCAGCGACCTTGCGACAAGTGGTTTTCATCAGGGCTTCGATGTGAAGGAATCACTGGTGCCCCAGTGATTAATACCGGCGTCCTCAGCTCAAGCAGCCGGGACCGAGCAGAGCCTTGAGGTCGCCCAGCAGTGCGCTGCTCGGCGCCATCGCCTGTCCGGTACTCGCCTGCCCGATGCCGGCAGGGCCGTTAGCCTGGACCAGGTCGGGCACCACGAGATCGTTGGCGATGAGCGAGATCCGGTCATCCCGTTTGGTCACCCGCGCCTTGACCAGCACGATCACGTCCTCGACGACGTTGACCCCGACCACTGAGTAGGTCTTGGGGAAGAACAACACCTCGATCCCGGCGGCGAGGTCCTCGAGCTGGGCGGCCGTCCACGGCTCGCCGTTGCGATTCACCCGCCGGGTCACGCTCGCGAGGATCCCCCCGACGATCACCTGGGCGCCGTCGGCGACGGTGCCGTCCAGGATCGACGCGATCGGGGTGTCGGACTGGCGGGCC
>JBOHFU010000208.1:0-6371 GCA_050699675.1 Pseudonocardiaceae bacterium | reverse complement strand
ACACGCCGACGACGGCGAGGGTGAACTCGCCCCGCTCCAGCGCGCCCGGTGTCGGTGCATGAACACGGAAGCGCAGTTCAGTGTGCGGCTGCACCGCCGCCGTCGCGACGTCGGCCACCGCCAGGTCGGCCACCGCCAGGTCCGCGATCGCCTCCTCGTCGAGAACGACTTCGACGCTGTGGTCCCTCGCGGCGTTCTGCGCCAGCGCCAACAGCGCCACGTCCCGCTCGGACAGACCCGGCGCCGGTGGCGGCTTCAGCCGCGCATCCCGGTACCCAGCGGGAAACCCCAGCCCGACGTCAGCGTGCAGAATCTCCAGCAGGGGGACCAGCGCGCCGATCCCATACCGCTCCAGGAAGAACCTGCCGTGGTAGTCCTGCCAGGCTGGGATGCCGACCGGATGCGGGCTCAGGCGGGCCAGCGCCGCCGCCGCGGTCTCCGCTTCCCGCGCCACCGCATGCGGCAGGACCAGCGCGCAGTCGACCCGGAGGTCCACCGTGACCGGCCGCTCGCTGGTGAAGATGCCCGCCATCCTCGCCGACGCGGAGGTTCGCAGCTCACGCCTCTCGGTAGGCGACGACAGCCGATTGTGCCGGGATAAGCCGAGATGGATGTCGCGCAGATCGTGGACCAGTTCCGCTACCTGCGGTACTGCGTCGGCGCTCACTGCGGCCAACTCCTCGACGACATGGGCCAGTGGATCGGTGGCCGTCATGGGCGGGCGCAGGCTGGTGACCAGGATCCGTTGCCCCACCAGCTCGGCCAGCATGCCCCCTATCACCGATTCCGGTGTCTCGGGGAACTCGGCCGTCAGCTTGTCAGCCAGATCACCGACGCGGATCGGTGAGCCCGCGGCCTGGATGGCGGTCTCGACGGCCCGGGTGTGCCGGACCGACACCTCCGCCGGTTCCGTTCGGCCCGACGTGGTGGGTTGCTGCTGGCAGCCCACCACGAGCCTCCCGTCGCGGACGAACGTCAGGTTGTTCCGCACGACCGGCAGTCGACGCCGCAGCTCAGGGCACTGTTCCAGGCACGTGATCGCACCCACCAGCCAGTCGGTATCAACCCGCGCCACGGCGTGGTGCTCCTCGCCGTAGCGCAGCTGGAGTTCGGGACCAAAGCGGGCCGGCGCCACCCCGGCGAACAGACCCAACGGCGTCGCCCGGCTCGTCATCCGCAGCAAGTACCGCACCACCGACACCACCATGCGCCGCACCTGGCGCGCCCGCTGCTCGCGCCCGGCACACACCTCACCAACCCGGCGGGCCAGCACCGGGCTGGCCACCTCGACCGCCGCCGCGACCGCCTCGGACGCCCAGACCTGCTGCAGCCAGCGGCACCACTGCGCCACATGCTCACTTGTCGTGCCGGTGAGGTCCGGCCAAGGTGGAACGTCCACCACGGACGGGAGGGTGGCTACCCGCACGACGGCCGCATCGACGAACCTGTACAACCGCACCACCCCCAGCACCGGGAAGGCCGGCCCGATGCCCAGGGCTGCCGGAGCAGCCCTGGGTACCGGCCCGACGGGTTGTCGGGATCAAACGATCTAGCAGCTGTTGCAGGCGCTTTCGCATGTGCTGCCGCAGTTATCGTCGGTGAGTCGCATCAGCTCGGCGATCACCGGACCGGATTCGACGATGCTGACATCGAGGTCGAACTCCGAGTCCAGGGTCGGCGTGACCAGCACCGCCGCCATCTGATCCATCTGAACTGTCACGGATTCCTCCTTCGCAATTGTGCTACCTCCGAGAGCTCGTACACCCGACCAAAGGCACCCGCTGTCAGGGCCAGGAAATGACGACTCGCGTGTGCTTCTTGTCGAGGACAAAAGCCCCCTCGGGAAGCTGACCATCCGGCGTACCTACCGGATACGCCTCGATACGCGCATTGAGGCTGCTGCCGTCCCAGGACTGGATGTGCCCAACAACCTGGTGAGCGAGTTCCTCGGCATCCGGTCCGTGTCCGTAAACCCCGAACTCACGTGTCTTCCTATCCGGGGTGACTGGGCTCAGACTCAGGTAGGCAAAACTTCCCCCATCAACCGCGGTCGGCATACCCAAAGCCCAAGCATGGGCGACAACGCCACGAGCGACGGCCTCCTTCCGAGCCGTCAGGACACCGAAGGTCGGCAGAACCATGGCCAGCCACAGGTGAAGGCCATCGAACCGCCCGTCTGCACCGGACGTGACCCCCGACCATGCCTGCACCCTCGGCTGGGACAGGGCCGCACGCAGACGATCGGCGTCAATCGGTTGGTCCCCGTCTACCCGAAGGCTGACCTCGTCCCCGTCGAGGGAAACCAGGCGCTCGGTAGGGGTGCCGACGCCCTGCATCGGCACGAAACTGCACAGCTCATATCCCTGGCTCACCAAGCGATCCCCATCGCGCTCGAACACCACCGAGCGGGTCAGGCCGCGCATCCGAAGCGGGACGACAATCCGCCCGCCCTCGACAAGCTGATCGGTCCAGGCAGGCGGGATGTCCCACGCGCTGGTGGTGGCGATCACACGGTGGTAAGGCGCGTGGTCTGGCACACCGCCATCAGCGTCGGCCAACACCACGTTGACCTTCTCGTATCCCGCTGCCCTCAGGCAGCGCTGGGCACGATCGACCACATCGGGGTCAATATCGACCGTGGTGACCTCCCCGGTCACACCGACCAACTCGGCGATCAACGCCGCGTTGTAACCGCCCGAACCGATCTCCAGAACCCACATACCGGGTCCGAGCTGGGCCTGCTCCAACATCATCGCTTGAATATCCGGCGCGGACACCATGCTGATGGCCACCCCGCGCTCGTCCCGCTTGGTTTGCAGGATGGTCTTGGCAGCGTAGGCCCTCTCCAACGGCTCCCCCGGCGCGAACAGGTGCCGCGGCACCGTAGCGACGGCGTCGGCGACCCCGTCACTACGGATCACCCCCAGCTCGCGGAGTTCGGCGACCATCGCCACACGCAGCGCGTCAGCCTGCGTGGCCACGTCGGCAGTACTGACCTTCGTGTCTCGAAGTGTGCTCACGTAGTGACTCTTTCAGCCGTGGTTCGACGGGTCATGCGCACCCGGACTCGTTGGAGTGGATCGCGTTCATCAGCGCCGTACGGCAGCGACCTCACCGTCAGCTCGACGTAGGTGCCGTCATCACGATTGGTTCCTCGCCCCGTTGGAGATCACCCCGACCCGACATCGCCGAGCGTGGCGCGTGATGACAGCCGGGCGTCTCTCCGGAGAGACGCCCGCGGCGCAACCGCCCGCGCCGGGCGACCGCGATAGCAGGCGACGGTCTGGCTGTGTCTCTCAACAGAGACATCCCCTCGAAGGGGCTATCCGGGCAGACCGGCCCGGCGGGCCATACCCCGTAGCTCCTGGTCCGCCGGGGAGCCCCGACGGGAGTTCCGGAGCAGCACAGCGAGCACGTCACGAGTGATCGGGTCGCGCAGCACGCGGCGCGGGGAGATCAGCTCGGCACGGCGCAGCGCCGTCACCGCGTCGTCGTGGCGTCCCCGCAGCCGGGCCAGCGCCCGGCCGTAGCCCACCCAGTACATGGCCTGACACCCCCGGAACGGATGCGCCTCTGGGCGTAGCCCTTCGGCGATGGCGACGGCGAGCTGGTGGTCTCCGGCCTCCAGCGCCGTGTGCAGGCGCCAGAATCCGACGTTGGTCGGGCCGAATCCCATCCAGTAGGCGTTGCCCTCCCCGGTCCGCGCTGCCAGTTCCGTGGCGTATGCCAGGGGGGCATCGAGATCACCAGGACGACTGTCCACGGCGGCGATAAACGAGTGGGACAACGCCAGCATGCCCGCCAGCTGCATTGACTCGGGGCTGCTGGTTGCTACCGAGATGGCCGCCAGTTCGGCGCGCGCGAGGTCGACCGCTCCCGCCGCCACCATCACGTGCAGTCCACCCCAGAGGGCCAGACCCCTCGCCTGCGGTGTGTCGCGGTCCTCGGCGGCCCGGAAGGCCAGCTCGGCAGCCAGCACCCGGGTCTCGATCGGTGCACCCGCGACCCGCAACCACCCGGTCGTGGCACCGGCGTGCAGCACCACCGCCAGGTCCAGCAGCTGCGCCACCTCCCGCCCGGCGGCGATGCTGGTGTGCAGGTCCCGGATCAACACCGACAACTCGGCACCCACCTCGTGGTCCCTGCTACAGCTGTAATGCGCGCCTTGCGTCGCCTCCACCCTGGCCCGCAGCACCCCCACCGGCAGGACCTGACCGCCGGGCCGGTTACGGCTGGCTGCCATCAGCGCCAGCAATACTGCTGTGATTGCGGAGTCGGTATGCCCGTTGGCGGGTGCAGGTACGGGGAGCCTGGTCAGCTCCGACACAGAGATCTGTAGCACCTCAGCCAGGGCATGGATCTGGTTGAGGGTCGGGGACAGTAAACCGCGCTCGATCCGGTTCAGGGTGTCCTTGCTCATTCCGGCCAGCCCGGCCACCACCCGCAACGACTTTCCCCGCTCGTCGCGGACCCGCCACAGCGTCCACCCGATCGTGCGGGCTTCCTCAGCGTCCATTCGTGCACCACGCATTCACCGAGCCGGGTCCCTCACCGATGCCCCGGGACCGTCGCCCCCGGCGCATCGGTGAGAGGTGCGAACGCCAGGCTACGTGCCGACCCACCCGATCAGGGGCGGGCCCCACGGATCGTGTCGAAGCCGACTCGGTCACGGCGACCAGCGCCAGGAAATCGCCGGAAGCGGCCCCCAGCGGGTCCACGGCGGACAGCCGAACCGCCGTCTGATCCGTCTGAGTGGTCACAGGTTCCTCCTTGGGTGATGGTGCTGGTGCCGAGAGCTCTCGCTTTCGGTCAGGGTGCCCACTGTCAGGGCCAGGAAATGACGATTCGTGTGTGCTTCTTACCGCTGGCGCGTTTCCTCGCCGAAGTCGCCTCCGCGCGCTGCGGCGTCTACGGCCCTTTCGACTTCGGGGCGGCGCGCACGCTGCCCTTCCTTCCCCGGGTGCGCTACGGCCGCACGGTGCTGGCCTCGGCCCGGTGGCTGCTGGTCGCCGACGACCTTCCCGTGCCCGGATGCGCCATGCCCGCGTGGGAGAAGACGCTGAGCGCGTGGCGCGGTCGGTGGCGCGTCCCGTCGGCCGTCGTGCTGTGCAATGGGGAGCTTCGCCTTCCGCTCGATCTGGACGACCGGCTGCACCGGGTGCTGTTGCGCACCCACCTGGATCGCGCTGGCCGGGTCGAGCTTCGCGGGGCCGGCGATCAGAGCGATCTCGCGTGGGTCGGCCGCGCCTGCGAACTCCTCATCCCGCTGACCCTGGGCCGCCCCCAGGCCGCCGGGAACCGTCCGCGCACAGCGCTGTCGGCTACGGTCGCACCAGGGGACGCGCTGCTGCCGGGACACTCGGGGCTACTGCACGCGCAACTGTTCGGACACCCGATGCGCTTCGACGAGATCCTCACCGACCACCTGCCCCGCCTCCTCAACGAAGTCACCGATCACATGGTGTCGTGGTGGTTCCGGCGCCACCACGACACAACCCGGCCCGAAACCGACCATCACCTCGAGCTGTATCTGCGCCTTCCCGGACCAGAGGACTACGGCGCCGCTGCCATGCTGCTCGCGAACTGGGTCGCGGAGCTGAGCGCCCTGGGCCTGCTCGCGCATCTGAACCTGGGCACCTACCACCCGCAGAACGGCAGATATGGCCGCGGCACGGCGATGGCCGTGGAGGACGTGTCCGCCGCTGACTCCGCCGCAGCCCTGGCCGAAATCACGATGGCCACCCGCGCCGGCATACCCAGCCAAGCGATCGCCGCCGCCTCCATGGCTGATCTGGCCACCTGCTTCGCCAGCGTCCCGGAGGTAGGGTGGCGGTGGCTGATCGACCTCCTCCCCCAGGAACAGGGAAGGCTGGAGCGGTCATTGCGCGACGCGGCGCTGCTGTTGGCCGGCGGCGCCGACGACAGGGCCGCGCTGAGCGCCCATCCGGGCGGCGAGATCGTGGCTGCGGCTTGGGATCAGCGGCGGGTGGCGTTGGCCGCCTACCGTGAGCAACTCGCCGAAGAGCGTGATCCCGCGACGATTCTGCGATCCCTGCTCCACGACCTGGCTCGCGCCGCCGCTCTGCGGCAGCTAGCTCTGATCCGCCGGAGGAAACAGTGACCCCGCAGACCGCAACCGGGAAACGCGCCTCTCTCGTCGACGCTCTCACCGACCAGTTAGTGACGCCGGCGCCGACGGATGCCGAACAGCACTGGCAGGCGCAGTCCCTGGCCAAAGGTGCGGCCGGCGTCGCTCTGCTGCACATCGAGCGCCCATGCCGGCTTAGGGACGTGGGCAACCGCGCACGCCTGGGTGAGAGCGGCGACCAGATGTGAGATCAGCGCCGCCGATAACGCAGGGCTCTATATCG
>JBOHFU010000207.1:0-6391 GCA_050699675.1 Pseudonocardiaceae bacterium | reverse complement strand
TGCGCCTCGCTGCCGCCGTAATTCGACAGCCGGAAGATCATGAACGTCTTCTCGAGGTACGACACGTAGCGGTCGAGTGTGGGCTGGGACATACCGTCGAGGTCACGCCCGATGCCGGTGGGTGAAAGCACTCCCCCGATCTGGCCCGCCAAGACGTAGAGGAGCCGTTCGAGGAGCATGGGGTTGTCGATGCCGAACGATTGCGGGATGTCCTTGTAGATCGCCCGCTCCACAGCGTCACTGCGAAGTACCTGCTGGGACAACAGCGTCCGGTCTGCGTCGTCAAGCCCGTTCCCGACTAGCTCTTGGGCGAGCAGTTCTGGGAACCCGCCGAGCAGCAGGAAGCGATATCGCCGGGCCGAGAGTGTCTGCGGCTCAGGTAACCGGGCAGGCAGCCCGCGCACGGTCTCCGCGAGCGTTTCCCCCACGTCGCACGGAATGGTGTGTCATAGCATACCGCAGCTGAATGCTACGGTGCAGATAAGCATCGTGCACGGATCAGCCTGAGCGTTAGGCTCAGTGGTTGGTGCGCTTGATCCTCACGAGGTAGACGTGGCTTCGGCGGCAAGCCAGGCGTCGAAGGTGGTCGGCGCGAGTCGCGCACGTGGTCCGGGTAGCAGGACCTCACCGGCCATCTCGACGCCGAATGGGCCGGCCCGCCAGCTCGGCACCAGCCGGACTGACTGCCCGCGGGCCGCCAGGGTGCGCCGGGCCATATCGACCAGATCCTGGGTTTCGGGTCCGGCGAGTTCAGGCGTTCCGCCGTGCGGAGTGCGGGTGGCGACCTCGGCGAGGATCTCACCGACGTCGGACGCGGCGACCGGCTGCACAAGTAACGGTGGCACAGTCGCGACGTCACCGCGGCGGGTCCAGCCGACGACCATTGCCGCGAACTCGTGGAACTGCGTCGCGCGCACGATCGTCACAGCGATCGGGCCGGTTTGAGCGAGCTCCTCCTGGCGCCGCTTGCCGGCGAAGTGTGCGTTGCCCTCGACGCGATCCACCCCGACGATGGACAGCACCACGTGATGCCCGACGCCCGCCCGCGCCTCGGCGGCGAGGAGGTGCCCGGTGCTGGTGGCGAAGAACTCCCGGGCCGCTGCGGCGTCCTGAGCAGCGGTGTTGGTGACGTCGATGACTGCTTCGACACCGGCCAGCGCGGCGTCAAGACCCGCGCCGGTGACGACGTCGGTGCCCGTTGACCGCGCGACCACCACGGCGTCGTGCCCGGCGTGGCGCAACGCCTCCACGGTGTGACGGCCGACCAACCCGGTGCCTCCGACGACGGCAACTCGCATGCTGCACTCCTTCGTGATCGGCTCGTGCCACTGATGATGCAACCGTGACGAGTGTGTAGGGGTTTCCTGGGACATGAGCGTTACCGAGACGCGCGACGCGGAGCCCGTGCTGGCCGCGCTGAGCAAGGATCTCGACGGGGGTTTCGTCGAGCTGTTCGGGGCCTACCGGCGGCTGGTGTTCTCGGTCGCGGTACGGGTGTGCGGGCAGTGGGCCGAGGCCGAGGATCTCACCGCGGAGGCGTTCCTGCGGGCGTATCGCGCGCTGCGCGGATACGAACCGGAGCGGATCCTGGCGCTGCAGCCCCGAGCCTGGCTGGTGACAATCCTGCTCAACGTCTGGCGCAACCACACCCGCGCCGCCGCCCGGCGTCCGACAACGGTGGATCTGACGCGCGTGGTCGAACCTGTCGATCCCCGTGCCGACGTGGCAGCGGCGATCGGGCGGCACGAGACCGGCCTGCAGCTGGCCGGGCAGCCGGCGCAACTGCCCGAGCGGCAGCGGATCGCGGTGGTGCTGCGGCACGTCAATGACCTGCCGATCAGCGAGATCGCCGACGTGATGGGCTGCCCGCCGGGGACCGTGAAGTCGCATATCTCCCGGGGCTTGCGCCGGCTCCGAGAACTGTCCGCTCACCCTGACGTCTGCGAGGTGTCCGATGATCAGCGATAACCACGATTCGCTGGCCGCCGCGCTGGCCGGGCTGGCCGTCGACCCGCCCGCCGGGCTGCTCGACCGGGGTCATCGCCCGGTGGGTGCGCGTGCCGGGCCCGATCGGGCCGCTTTATGTGGCCTCCACCGAGGCGGGCATTGCCTACGTCCGAACCGGCGACGCGATCGGTGATTCCGACGCGGAGTTCGCGGCCGGATTCCGCGCCCGGTTCGCCCGGCCGCTGCAGCCCGGCACCCGGCCACCTGCGGGGTTGTTGCCCGCCCTGAGCACCGGGCGGGTCACCGCGCTGCGATTCGACCTGCGTGAGCTGAGCGCCTTCGACCAGGCCGTGCTCCAGGCGGCGGCCACCATCCCCCCGCGGCTAAGTGCGGCCCTACCGCTGGATCGCCGAGCAGGTGGGCCGCCCCGGTGCGGTACGCGCGGTGAGCTCGGCGCTGGGTCGCAACCGTTCCATGAAACGCGTCAAAACGGTTCATGGAGCCGCCACCTCGCGGAGGCGGCCTTGGCTCCTGGGTGGAGCCTTCCCGTGGCGGTACCCGTTGCCGCCGATGGCGGTCTTACGTGGGTTTCCAGCGGGCTCATTTTCCGTCCTGCCGCAACTCGGCTCGGACGCCTGCGCCGCGAGCGCGGCGAGGTTGTGCGCGGCGTTGAGGTCCCGGTCGATCCGGGTGCCGCACAATTCACACACGAACTGCCGCTCGGTGAGGGTGAGCTTGGCTCTCACCGCACCACACGCCGAACACGTCTTGGAACTGGGATACCACCGGTCCGCGACGATCAGGCGCACGCCTTTGTCGCGGGTCTTGTAGGCCAGCTGGCGCCGGAACTCGGCCATCCCGAGTTCGGAGATGTGCCGGGCGAGGCGGCGGTTACGGATCATCCCGGCGACGTGCAGGTCTTCGATCACGATCGTGCCGTGCTCGCGCACGAGCCGGGTGGTGAGCTTGTGCAGCCCGTCGCGGCGCTGGTTACCCACCCGGGTGTGCAGCGCGGCGACCCGATCCTTGGCCTTGCGCCACCGGTTGGACGGGGCCGCCCGGGTGCGCCGGTGGGGGCCACGGCGCCGCGAGCACCTGCGTTGGGTGCGGCGCAGCGCGGTCAGCGCGCCGTCGAGGTGGCGCGGGTTGGGCACCACCTCGCCGGTGGACAGCACCGCCAGGGACTTGATACCGAGGTCGACCCCGACGGCGTCACCACCGCGGCGCGGAGCAGGTGTGGGGTCGGGCAGCTCCACGGACAACGCCACGTGCCAGCGTCCACGCTGCCAGGACAGGGTCGCCGACCGGATGCGCGCGGTCCCGTTGTCGACTCGGCGGGCCAGCTTACGGGTGGACTCGTGGGTACGGACCAGCCCGATGCGGGGAAGCTGGATGTGGCGGCGGTCCGGGCCCAGACCGACTGCGCCGGTGGTGAACCGACAGGTCAGACGGCTATGGCGAGACTTGAACCGCGGGAACGCGACATTGGGGCCGGCCCGCTTGCCCGACTTCGACGCCGACCAGTTGCTCAGCGCGGCCGCGAGGTTGGCCAGCCCGCCCGAGTACGCCTCCTTGGAGTTGTCCGCCCACCACGGTGCCTGCTGGTCTTTGACGGCGTTCCACGCTCGGCGCAGGCTGAATGCCGACCAGGACACCGCCGGGGTGAGCTGGTCGTCGGTGATGCCGTAGCTGCGTTCGGCGGCCCGCTGGTCCAGGTTCGCCCGCACCAGCGCGAGCCCGAAGTTGTAGGCGTAGCGCTGCGCCCCGCAATGCGACCGGAACATCTGGGCCTGGGCGTCGGTTGGGTCGAGTGCGAACAGGTAGGCGCGGATCACGACCCACCCCCAGCACCCACGCTTGAATCGAACATGTGTTCGATGATACCGGTCCGGGGTCACTGCCGTCTCACCGGGTGTGCTGGTCACCGTTGCGCCGGGTCATCTCGCCCAGGCGGGCGCCGGAGCCGGGAGCGGCCAGGCAGGCCAGTGCTCACCGGGCGCTCGGTGCGCCGTATCGGCATCGCTGGTACCAGACCGCGGCGGCGAGTCAGCGGCGGCGGCTGGAAGACTTCCTGGACCGCTGCCACGCCGCGGGCCAGACCCGCCCCACCCCGTTGGTGCTGCGCTACGGCGAGGGCGACTACAACTGCCTGCACCAGGACCTCTACGGCGAGCACGCCTTCCCGCTGCAGGTCATGGTCGCGCTGTCTCAGCTGGACAAGGACTACACCGGCGGGGAGTTCCTGCTGGTGGAGAATCTGCCCCGGGCGCAGTCCCGCGGCACCGCAGTCACCCTGGACCAGGGCCAGGCGGTGATCTGGCCGACCCGCTACCGGCCGGGATCCGGCACCCGCGGCTACCACCGGATCACCATGCGCCACGGGGTATCGGTACTGCGCAGCGGCCGGCGGCACGCCCTCGGTGTGATCTTCCACGACGCGGCCTGAGCAGCGCTACGGAACCGCGCCAAGCGGCGTTCAACGCTGCCGCAGGCGCAGCTCCGCCACCGACGGCCGGGCGGGGATCCGTACCGGGACGCGCTCCCGGGAACTCGGCGAACGGACCGGTGGTGGTGTTGCGGACGTGGTGCGCTGGGACTCGATCATGGCGGACAACCCGTCGGGGCCGGCGAGGCGCTCGAGACTGAGGAATGCGTACCGCAGAGCGGCGCGCAGCTGCCCAGCCTGCAGCACACTCAGCTGCAGCGGACCGTGATCGGGCACCGTGAGGCAGACTCCGGCCGCACTGAGGTGGACGAGGATGCGCGCCCGGCATCCGTGCCCGTCGCGGCAGTGCACGGTCCACAGGTGGGGATCCCGCTGCCAGCCCAGCCGGCCGAGCAGGCGCAGCAGTGGGGTCGTGCGGTGGTGATTGGCCACGGGTCACCTCCGGTCCACGAAGAGGGCCGACCCGGACGGATCCCGCAGCGGGGAATTCGGGGCGCGGTCGGGGATCCCGCCGGCGCTGGTCGTCCGGGTCGGCCGGGGCGGCGCACTCGATAACGGGGCCACCCGCGCACCGGGCTGTCGTGCCCGCTCCGAGGTGATCGACTGCACCGCGCTGGTGGCGCTGGAACACCCGATGGGCAGGGGGCGCGTCGGGTCCGGCCCTGCCCATCGGGCTGCTCGCGTGTCGAACGGCCGGGTAGTCTGCTCGCCCAATATAGGATTCCCGGTCAACGACATGACGAGAAGACTACGCTAGGAATCCTAAAATAGAAGTCGCTCATACGGGTGATGCGGACGGCATGCTTGGTGACGGCCGCGGACCCGCCTACCCCGGAGGCAGTGTGAGATGGGAACCACTCCGACCGTCCGCCGTCTGGTGCTCTCCAACGAGCTGAAGCGGCTGCGCCACGAATCCGGCGCCACACCCGAGCAGGCCGCCCGGCACCTCGGCTGCCGGGTCAGCAAGATCAGCCGCATCGAGCTGGCGCAGAGCGACATCGCCGCGGGCGACGCCAAGATGCTCGCCGAGCTCTACGGCGACGCAGGCGAGCACATCGAGATCCTGCTCGACCTCGCCCGCGGCCAGCGCAAACGTGGCCGGTGGGACGGCTACCGCGCGGTGTACCCGGAGTGGTTCCGGATGTTCGTGGACCTGGAGCGTGACGCCGCCACGCTGCGGTCCGTCGAGGTCGAGCTGATCCCCGGGCTGCTGCAGACCGACAGCTACATCCGGGCGTTGTACGCCGACGCCCAGCCGCTCGGCCCGGCCGACAATCTGGAGGACGAGGTCCAGGCTCGCAAGGATCGCCAAGCGATCCTCACCAGGGAGGACCCGCCCGAGGTGTCGTTCGTGCTCTCCGAGTCCTGCCTGCGACGGCAGGTCGGCAGCCGCGAGGTGATGGTCGAGCAGTTGGACTCTCTCGCCGAGATGGCGCGGCTGCACAACGTGCAGATCCAGGTGCTGCCGTTCGATGCCAGGACCTTCGCGGGCCGGATCGTCTACCGTTTCACCCTGCTCCGCATTCCCGCGCCGGGCATCGCCTCACCGCTGGAGTTCATCTACGTCGAGTCCTACGAGGACGCGCGCTACCTCGATGCCTTGGACGCGGTGGCCGCCTACGGTAGCTTGTGGGGCCGGTTGCAGGCCGCCGCGCTGGGCCCGGTGGAGTCCCTGGATATCATCCGGCAAGCGGCGGCGCAGCTCGCCTGACGATGCCGGAGAGGACAATCCCCCGATGGGACACGACAGGCCCGAGTACCCGGGTGCCCACTGGTTCACCAGTAGTTACAGCGCGGCCCAAGCGCAGTGCGTCGAGGTGGCCTTCGTGCCTGGTCACCGGCTGGTGCGGGACAGCAAACTCGGCGATGCCAGCCCCATGCTCGCGGTCAGCCCGGCCGAGTGGAGCGCCTTCACCGCGGTGGTCAAGGCCGGGCGCCTCGACGGCTGATCGCCTGTCACCCATCCGTGGCGGGTGGGTGTCATGCTGTGCACCGTGG
>JBOHFU010000206.1:0-6393 GCA_050699675.1 Pseudonocardiaceae bacterium | reverse complement strand
TAGCGGCACCAGCAGGTCGAAGCCAGGGTGGGCAAGTTCAGACACCGCTGTGAAAGCAGGCCCGGATCATCACCGAGGCTTTGCGTCGGGTCGGGGTGGCAGGGTTTGCTGCTGAATACCGAGCGAACACGGGTTCGGCAGCTCGCCAGCTGCGTGGGATCAGACCGTGATGACGTCGAGGTGTGGATCGAGGCGGGCTTGCCCGTTCACTCTGGTTTGTTGAGGTTGCGGCAGCCGAGCGGCACTCACGTGACGGCGAGCATGATCGTCTCTGTTGGGACGGCCTGCCCGGTGGCGCGGCGTTCGAGGAGGGTCACTCCGGCGGCGATCTCGCGAAAGGTGTCGCCGAGCTGGTTCGCCTCGTGCGCGTCGGCTTCGGCGGCCAGGCAGAGCGCCGCGAGCCGTATGGCGGTTGCGGTGTCCGCGGTAAGAGGCTGTTGACGGGTGAATATCGGCAGCGCGATTTCTTGGAGATTTCTCGCGACTTGGTGAGCCCAGGGCAGCGGTGCAGCTCCATCCGGTCGCCCAAGGAGACTCACCAGAGCCTGTTGTCCGCTGTGTACCTTGTCCGCCAGGGTGTCCGGGGACACAGTGTAGTGGGCTGTGGCAATGCCCGTTTCATCGATGAACACCTGCGTGAACTCGGCAGGCCAGGTGGCAGTTGACGTGTTCCGGTGAAGCACGCGAGTAAGAGCATGCAACAGCGCACTCCCCGTAATCCGGGCACGAAAGTCTTCGAGGTCGAGGGCAAGAGCGAGGTCGAGGTCGAGGGCACGGGCGAGGTCGAGGGCGCGATCAAGGTCGGGGGCGCGATCAAGGTCGAGGACGCAGACGCGGACGCGGGCGCGGTCGAGGGTGCGGTCGCGGTCGCGGGCGCGGGCGCGGGCACGGACGAGGGCGCGGACGCGGACGCGGGTGCGGTCGAGGGTGCGGTCGAGGGCGCGGTCGAGGGCGCGGTCGAGGTCGAGGTCGAGGGTGCGGTCGAGCGCGAGGGTGCGGTCGAGGGTGCGGTCGAGGGTGAGGTCGAGGGTGAGGTCGAGGTCGAGGGCGAAGACACGGATGGTGATGATCGATCGGAGCAGCAGCAGTCGGATGACTGTCGGCGTTGAGCGTTCGATGTCGTCTCTGACATGGCTGGCGAGTGTGGCTGCGTCGATCAGGTGGGGGTGGTCCGTACCGGCTGGGGCCCACAGCTCGGGTGGGCCGTGCTCGTTATCGGGTTCCAGCCAGACGCTCTGGATTGGTATTTCGGGCATCGATGCGGTGAATACTCGGTGGAGCGCGGCGTCGTTGATTTCCGCGAGATTCGGCAGGCGGTAGACGGTCTCGCTATCGGTGATACCGTTGACCCAGTGCACGAATGCGACGGCGTCACTTCCGTGGATACCAGTGATCGGTTCCTGCGTGTCGGATTCGAGGTGCGCGGGAGGCTCGGGTGCGGGGCCCTGGGTGTTCTGCTGGTACAGCTGGTAGAGGTAGGTGGTGATAGGTCGGGGGCAGAGGCGGCCACCGTTGCTGGTTCGGATGAGGTGGCGAAGGTGGCGGGTAAGTAGGACACCCACGATAAGGCGGCGACGTTCGGGATCGGTATCGGAGGCGAACGCGGAGGTGAGAAGATCATCGAGGCGGTCGCGGAGTTCCGGCGCGAGTTCGCTGCCCTGTTCGGCGCAATCGAAAGCGAGCGACAATGCGGTGACGCTGGTGGAGGTCAGGCACGCCCGCACGATCGGATCGGCGTCCGACCTGGCGGTATACAGCAGGGTCGTCTCTCGCCACCAGACGTCGTCGACGGCGTCCACCAGGACATTGACAAGTCCCTTGTCTCGGATGTGGACAGCGGCGAGGTATTCCTGGAAGGTCTGATGGGCGAAGGAGTACAGGCCGCTTTCGCGTTCGATCAGCAGCCCGTTGGACGCGATGTCGGTGAGGAATTCCTCGGCGGTCAGCTCTCGAGACATCCGTCGCAGAGCAGGGCCGATCTCGACAAGGACGTCGGCGCGGGGCAGATCCGGCACCTGCCGCCGCATCATGGCGAACGCGAGCCCGCGCAGCAGGGCTTCCTTCTTGTCACCATCCGGCGCGATCGGGAGTTTTTTGGCCTCCTGCCGCCGCCAGAGCATGACCTGACAAATCTCGCCGTACAGGTCGGCCCGACTGCCGGGAAGCGCACCACGGTAGCGGTGCACAGTGGCGATCATAGTGAGCAGCATCGGGTTGACCGTCAGGTCGTACAGCCCGGGCGCGCCGTTCAACCGCCGGAGCAGATCGTTCGCTGCCGACTCGGCCCGTAGCCGCACGTCCTCCCCCGTCGCGCCGGTGCTGTGCCGCTCGACCGCGAGGTACCAGCTCTGGACGAAACGGGTCACCTGCTCGTCGGTGAAGCTGCGGACTTGTAGCACGGCTGCGCCGTCGATGCGCGCCGTCAGGTAGCCCTGGGGCCGTGATGTGATCACGTAGTCGTTCTTCGGATACTGCCTGATCTGGCGCTCGACCCAGCTGGCCACGCCCCTGCGGTCATCCTGGTTGGCCACCTCGTCCAGCCCGTCGAGCAGCACGAGGCAGTCACCGTCGTGCAACCGCTGCTCGAACCAGCTGTCGGGCTCGTCGGGGCCGTACCGCCCGAGGGTGCTGCGCACCAGTTCAGGAAGCGCTACATCCGGAGTCGAGGCGATCGTGGTGACATGGTCACGTAGGTATAGCAGCATCGGTACCGTGCGCCGACGGCCCCGGTGGGCGCGGCAGAGCTGTCGGGCAGTGTGGCGCAACAAGGTGGTCTTCCCACCGCCGGGAGCACCGATGACCGCCAAGACCACCGGTTGCGGGCGGTCGAGAAAGTCCCGGATCGAATGGCGATCGGTCACCTCCGCCGGCAGGGCCGCTAGCAGACTCCCGGACGCCGGATTCGGCTCCTGGAACGCGAGACTCACATCGACGAAGACCTCGTCCAGCTCGGGTGTGTAGAAACCGACGGTCGCCAGGCCCTTGAGATCGATGAAGCGCAGACTGGCCAGCACGAACTCGCGATAGCGCTTGTCGAATCGGGAGAACCGCTGCCCCAACGTCCGGTCAAGACGGTTGACGATGCGCTCCTGCCAGCGTTTCTGTAACTCCGTGGCGATCTTCCCGGCGAAAAGCAGCACCGCGATTAGGGACTCGTACACGCCCAGGAGAACCACCGCGAGCACCGGATGGTTCATCACGACATCCCGCCACACCCCCGCTACAGTGACCGGTAGGACGACCGCTGCGAGTGTCCCCGTGCGGCGCGCCGCCACCGTGCTCAAGCCCGCCATCGATCACGGCCTTCCGTCCACCCCGACCCCTGGTGGCAGTATGGACGCCGAGTCGCCGCTGCGCGGCCCGCATGAGGTCTCTAACACAATGCGCGCCCAGGTCGGTGATCGCTACACGACGAAATCGGAGACGGTGACCGTGCCGCACGGACAACTGTTTCGATACGGCGGGCTCTCAGTTAGCTGCGGGGGTCGAACTCGTCGTTCTTGACGCCGTCGACGAACGCCGCCCAGGTGGGTTGGCCGAAGGCGAGGGCGAGGCCGTCTGGGTGGTGGCTGTGCCGCACCGCGACCTGGCCGGTGGCGTCGGACAGGGGGCCGGCTTCGACGCAACTCCCGCCGCCGTTGGGGCTGTAGCTGCTGATCTGCCAGGCGACGTCGGCTCGGGCGTCCGGGCCGAGGACCTGGCCCGCGTGGGTCATTACAGATCCTCTCCGATAGCGCGGATGAGCTCGGCGGACTCCGCCGGCTCGAGCGCGCTGTCCAGGAGGCGATCGTATACCCGGACGAACCGCTCGGAGTCCGGTGGTTCGACGTAAACCGCACCGCCCAGGGTCTCGGCAAAGCCGACGTCTAGGTCCGGTTCTGCGATGGTGAAGACCAGGAAGTACCCGCTGGGCCCGGCATGCGCACCAATGCTCGCGGGGAGCACCCGGAGATCCACGTGCGGCAGCTCCGCAGTGGTAAGCAGGTGCTCGAGCTGGCCGCGCAGCACGCCCGGCCCACCGATCTCGCGGCGCAGCACGAACTCGTCGATGATCACCGTTAACCAGGGCGGTGTCTCCCGGTGCAGCACGGCTTGGCGGTCCATCCGCAGTTGCACCCAGCGCGCGATCTGCGCGGGTTCGGCCTCCCATTCCGCGGCGGTGATCACGGCCTCGGCGTACTGACGGGTTTGTAGCAGGCCGGTGACCAACAAGGGGTCGAAGGACCGGATCACGGTAGCCCGGGATTCCAGCCACACGAAGTCGACGAACTGGCGCTCGACGTCGGGCTCGTAGCCGTCCCACCAGCCCTTCTGCCAGACGTCGTCGGACAGCCGGAGCAGGCCGTCGCGCTTGCGACGATCGGACACCCCGTACAGGTCGAGCAGCGCCATCAGGTCCGGGCGGCGGATCGGGTACTCGCCGGACTCGAACCGGCTCACCGTGGCGGCGTTGCGCTGCAGGAACTCCCCGGCCCGCGCCAGCGTCATGCCAGTCGCGTCGCGCAGTTCCCGCAGGCTCTGACCCAACCACTGGGCCCGCAGGGTCGGCTTCGGCTTGGTCGACATCCCGCCATCCTGCCCCATGAGGCAAGCTGCACTACGCAATATTGTGCGACAAGAGATCATGTGTCATGCTTTCCGTCCATGATCGCCCTGCGTCGGGGCGTGGCGACTGAGTGCACCGGGAGCGTTCACATGATGGGCAATTCGCGCGCGTTGGTCTCCGCAGCGATCGAGATCGACAGCAGCACGAGGTGCTGACCGATCTGCGTGGACGTCGCGACGTCCTGTGGCGTGTTGCCAGCCAGCAGCGGGGCTACTTCACTGCAGCTCAGGCCGCCGGGTACTCCTACCAGACTCAGCGCTTCCATGCACAGCGTGGCAACTGGCTCCACGTCGACCGTGGTATCTACCGCTTCCGCGAGTACAGCGACATGCCCAGCGAGGAGAACGATCACCTGGTTCGCTGGTCGTTGTGGAGCCGGGGACGCGCTGTCGTGTCACATGCGAGCGCTCTTGCCGTTCACGATCTCGGCACCGCCAACCCTTCGCGGGTCCATCTGACCGTGCCGCAGGGGTTCCGGCAGAAGGATGCTGCGATCGCGCTGCATCGTGCAGACCTCGACCGGAACGAGATCGAACAGCGCGAGGGATTTCGGGTCACGACGCCGGTGCGAGCGATCACCGAAACTGCCGAGGCTGGCGCGGACCAAGATGTCCTGGACTCCGCCGTTGCGGACCTGCTCAACCGCGGAACCGCAACCCGCAGGCAACTTCTCCACGCGGCGCAGCGCCTGGGCGCCCGCGCCGAACTCGGCGTTGAGCGAGCACTGCGCGTCGAACTGCCGTGAACCGCGCAATCCGCTGTGGCACGGGCGCTGCGTCGCCGAGCTATCGTCAGGCCTGCGGGCTAGTCTGCGCGCATGCCTGATCTGGTCCCTACTGCATTCGTACCCCGATTGGACAAGAGCGGGCCGGCTGTCTGGACGGCCCTCGACGGGGAGCACTGCGCGGCTTTCGAGGCCGAGTTCCGGTCCGTCCTTGTCGAGGTCGCCGAGACGTTCGATGTTGACCGCCTCACCCAGGTGGTGCGCCGTTGGTGGTCTCGCGCGGTGCTTGACGCCCACCCCGACCCGATCGCCGAGCACATCGGACAGCGCCTCATCGATGGCGACCAGTCAGTACTCACCAAGACCGCGGCCGAGCTGCGTGCAGAGATGGTCCGCCAGGGCGAATGCGCTACGAGGTGATCTTTGCCTCCTACGCGGAGGAACTCCGTGACAGCCTCCCACTGGAGCAAAGCAGGCGCTGGCCGACAAGGTTCGGCGCCTTGCGCAAGATCCCACCAGTAGCTGATTAGAACCCGTGCCCCGACACCGGAACGCGGTGCCCGGCTGGACGTCTGATTCATCACCTAAGCCCGTTTCTCGACCGTCGGAGGTCACTATGGGCGCGATCACCAGGCGGACCATCGCCATCCTTCTGCTCAGCGCCGCAGTGGTCACCGCGGGTGCCGTGCCGGCACAGTCGGCGGTGCAGCCGGCACCGGACACTCCGGTGCTCACCGGCATCCGGACCGGGGTGCACCCGAACTTCGACCGGATTGTGCTGGACTTCTCCGCCCCGCGGCCGCAAGTCAGCTCCCGGTTCGTCGACGAGCTGATCCAGGACGGCTCGGGCGACATCGAGTGGCTCACCGGTGCCGCGTTCGCTGAGATCCAGATGAACCCGGCGCAGGCCCATGACGATCAGGGGAACCCCAGCACGCCCGGGCCGCGGAAGTTCCGCACCCGCAACCTGTCCAACGTCATGGCGGTGGCGATCACCGGTGACTATGAGGCCTACCTGACCCTGGGGATCGGGATGCGCAGGCAGACCTGGGTCACGGTGTTC
>JBOHFU010000205.1:0-6409 GCA_050699675.1 Pseudonocardiaceae bacterium | reverse complement strand
CTGATCACTGCCTCCGGCCCGGCCGGGCAGGTCCCCGCGAGCGGGGACCTGCCACCGTCACTGGCTGAGGCGTGGCGGGCGCCGAGCCCGGTAACCCCGGTCCCGCTGGTACAGGGCGCGACCACGGTCACCGGGAACGGTGGTGTGGTCGCCGGCCGCGACCTCAACTCCGGCGCCGTCCGTTGGAGCTACCAGCGCGACCGGCCGCTGTGCACGGTGGCCGCTGCGTTCCACCAGGCGGTGGCGGTGTACCAGCGGGGCGAGACCTGCAGCGAGGTGACCGCCTTGGAATGGGCCGACGGCCGGCGTGGGCCGCAACGCACCGGTCCGGTGGAGGCCCCGACCCAGCTGGCCGCCAACGGCAACCAGGTCGCCGCCAGCGGGCAGCGCTACCTGGAGGTATGGCGCTCCGACCTGGTGCGCACGCTGACCTACGGACGGCTGTCGACCCCGGTGAAGCCCGGCGCCCAGCCACGACCGGACTGCACCCACGGGTCGATGGCACTGGGCTTTGCTGCCGAGTCCGGAGGCCGGCTGGCCGTGATCGAGCACTGCCCAGGCGAGCGCGTGCGGCTCACCGTGCAGCGGTCCGACCCCAAGCAACCCGACCAGCCGGAGGTGGACTTCAGCACGCTTTTGGGTGGCACTCAGGCCCGAGTCGTCGCGGTGAGCCGCGACCAGGTGGCCGTGGCGCTGCCCGATCCGGCCCGGCTGGTGGTGCTCGACGAGCAGGGCAAAGCGATCGCCGAGCACCCGCTGGCGGTCCCGAACTCCGATCTTCGGGGCAATCCGCCCGGTGGTCTGGTCGAGGTCACTGTGACCCCGACCGCGGTGTACTGGTTCACCGGCTCAGCGACTGTCGCGTTGGACGTCGCCGACCTGCGACCACGGTGGACCCGGCCCGGATCGCTGGGCTCCGGCTCGGAGGTCGCCGGACGGCTGCTGTTGCCCGTACCGGGCGCGCTCGCCGTGCTCGACACCACCACCGGTCAGCAGGTCGGTGCGCTCCCGGTGGACCGAGGCGGTTACCGCGGCCCAGTAGGTACCGCCAGCTCCGGCGGCGTCGTGCTCGAGCAACGCGGCGACACCCTGGTCGCGCTGCGTTAAAGCTCGTGACGCTCGGCGCGCTACTGCCGATCTGGCGGCGTTGGCTGGCGACTACGCTAGCCCCATGAGTCAGCAGGATCGGCTTCGGTGGGCTGAGGTGGAGCCGCTGGGAACCGTGAACGGTGCGTTGAGCAACGCTCTTCAAAAGGTCGACAATCTCCGGGAAGCATGGGGGCTGTCGCTCGCACAGGCCTCAGCTGGCGAGTTCACCGAGGCGCGCCGCCGTAGCCTCCGACGGCACGCGATCGAGACCGGAATCATCGAGCGGCTGTATGACGTCGACTGGGGCGTCACCGAAGCTCTCGTAGCCGAAGGCCTCACCGCCGAGGTAGCAGCGAGCAAGGGCGGATTGGATGATGATGCCCTTGCGATCATCAGATCCCAGTATGATGCGTTAGAGTTTCTTGCAGATGCCGCCCGTAATGGCAGGGATCTCAGCATTCACTTTGTTCGCGAGCTCCATCAGGCGGTCTGTCGCACCCAGGCCACCTATGAGGCGCGCAACGACCACGGGCAGATCCTGCAGGTTCCACTGAATCACGTAACATGGAAGATGCAGCCGAACCATGTAAGGCGCTAGGACGGTACACTCCTTGAGTACACCCCACCGGAGCACGTCCAATCCCAGATGGAGCGGCTACTCGCGCTGTACCAGGAGACAGCCGAGGAGCATCCCCTGGTACGTGCGGCGTGGTTGCATCACCGATTTATCAGGATACACCCCTTCAAGGACGGCAATGGACGTGTCGCAAGAGCCCTCACGCTGCTGGTATTACTCCGTGCGCGGTATGCACCATTGGTTGTCGACCGCACCCAGAGAGGCACGTACATCGATGCCCTGGATCAAGCAAATGGCGGCGATCTGCGTGACCTAGTACGGTTGTTTGCCCGCCTTGAGGAAATTGCATTGCGTTCCGAGCTGGAGCAGCCAGCAGAACCGGCTGCAGAAGGTGCAGGAGCTCTCGCCGTCGCCCGTGCATACGCTCAACGGCTGCGGGCGCTTCAGGATGTGGAATTTACCGACCGCGCCACCAAAGCCGAAGCCCTCGCAGGGGAGCTGCACAAAAAGGTAGTCGCGTACCTTGAAGAGCTCGGCGCGGGCATCCGGGATCAGTTCCGCGAAGCTGACTCGCAAGCGCTCTGGTCCGTCTACGATGCGAAGCCCCCGGACGAGAGGGCGAGATACTGGCAGAAGCAAATAATCCGCACCGCCCGTGAGGTCGACTTCTTCACGAATCTCAGCAAGGGTAGTTGGCGGACCCGTCTGCAGCTGGTTGTGCTCGGCCAAACCCTGGGCGAACTCACCCACCTCGCGCCGTCGAAGCAGGTCGACTTCGGATCAGATCACACCATGGAACATCCGTCGACGCTCACGTGACAGACCACTGAACGACGTTGGTGGAATCGGCCCACCGTGCGGTGGGGCGGGCGGCAGGGCAGAGTAGAGCCGTGGCTGACGATCTCGGGTATTTCGGGCCGGGGAGCGTGACCTGGCGGGTGCTGGCCGACCCGGCCGCCGGCGTCGGCGGGGTCCGCGCGCTGTTCCTGCAGGCACTGCACCCATTGGCGATGGCCGGGGTACACGATCACTCAGACTTCAAGACCGACTTCTGGCCGAGGCTACAGCGCACCGCGCAGTACGTAACCATGGTGGGCTTCGGCACTCGCGCCCAGGTCGACGCCGCTGCCGCTCGGGTCCGCGCGGTGCACCGGACGGTGCGCGGAGTCGACCCGGTGACCGGGGGACGGTATGCGGCGACTGATCCCAACCTGTTGCGGTGGGTACACGTCACCGAGGTGGCCTCCTTCCTCGATGCGGTCGGCCGCGGCGGGCTGCCGCTGACCGGCGCTGAGGCCGATCGGTTCCTCGCCGAGCAGGTACGTGCCGCCGAGTTGGTGGGTCTTGAAGACGTACCAACCAACCGGGCCGCGCTGGCCGAGTACTTCGAGCAAGTGCGACCCGAGCTACTCGCCTCCCCGGTGGCGCGCCGGGCCGCGTTGCGTCTGGCGGTGCCGCCATTGTCGCTGCGGACCGAGCTGACCACCCCAGCCCGTCCACTCTGGACCACGGTGGCCGGGCTGGCGTTCGCCTTGCTGCCTAGGTGGGCACGCCGCCTCTACGGCTTGCCCGGTCTGCCCACCACCGACCTGACCGCCACCGTGGTCTTGCGCGGGCTGCGCACCGCCGCACTGCGGTTACCCGAGCGCTGGCGGCACGGCCCCATCGTGCAGCAGGCACTGGCCAGGGCTCGCGAAGCCTCGTGAGTGCGTAACAGTGTTATAGCACGCAATGCCACTCACGAGACTTTCTGGGTACTCGGAGTGACTGTGATCTGTGACCGATCCAGTGGCGGTTTTCCCCGGGCTGCCCAGGTGCGGAGGAGCGCAGCGTTGTAGCCGGTCCCGGTGCCGATTTCCAACACCTTGTGGCCCTCGTGTACTTCGAGGGCGGCCAACATGCTCAGCACCAGGTCCGGCTTGCTGGCCGAGCTGATGCACAGCTCGTCGCTGGTGTCGGGCTGACTAACCCCGTCTGCGGTTCGCGACCTTCTCCTCCAGCGCGTCAAGCGGCAGCTCCCAATCGTATGGTCGCCCACCGGTTCCGGGTGGCCCCGGCTCGTAGACACCAGGACCGTAGAGGACCGTGACACCCATCTCCCGTAGCGCAGCAACACTACGCACGAACGCTGGGTGGTCAGCCTGAGCACTGTTCAATGCCGGCGCCGCCACCAGCGGCAGGCCCAGGCCGATGGCCTCGGTGAGTAGCGCGAGGGCCAGCGTGTCGGCCAGGCCGTAAGCCCACTTGTTGATGGTATTGAATGTCGCCGGACAGACGAGCATGGCATCGGGTGGCGGCAACGAATCGTCGGTCGTGCCCCGTTGCTCGTATTCTGATCGCACAGGGAAACCGGTTTGCTGTTCCAGCGCTGGCCGATCGATGAACGTTTGAGCCTGCGGTGTGGGGATAAGACAAACCGTCCATCCGCGCGACTGGGCACGGCTGACAAGTTCGCCGACGTGCCGGGCACGAGGGGACGCACACACGATGAGGTAAAGCACGCAGTCGGCTTCCGGCTCAGCCATCCGCCAGTCCGATTCGAATCGCGAGCTGATGCAGCTCCGTGGAGCGGGTGCCTACTGAGCCGCGGCGAAGGCCATCGACAAGGTCAATGGCCACGGGACGGCAGCGTATTTCGTCCGGAAACAGGCTTTCGGCTGTAAGCAGCGTACATACAGCGTCGTCGTGGTGACCAGCAAGGCTGTGGCCCTGGGCAACGTCGAGGTAGTAATTAGCGCGTCGCTCCTTGGGTAACCGGGTGAGACCATCCGGCGTGACCTGGCGGGCGGCTGCGACGGCACCAACACCGTCACCGAGATCGAGCAGAACCGCCACCTGGTGCAAGTGGACATTGGTCGGACCGAAAGCAGTAAAGCACTCGTTGCCGTCGTATCCGAGCTGGCGGGCGACGCTGTGGCCTTCGTCCAGCAAGTCACGAGCTACGGCGGGCTTGTTAGCACGGGCCGCCACTACCGCTCCCATGAGGAACAGCATCCCGTAGAGCGATAAGTAGGCCGATGAGCCGGTACCTCGACCGGGCTCCAGACGGTCAATGTCGGCTCGGACGAGTTCGAGTGCTTGATCGTAGTGGTTCATGACCGTGAGGCCTTGAGCGACCCGACGGGCCGCATCGCTAATCAGTAAGCTGTCACCGGTCTCCTCGGCAAGCACGAAACCGCGCTCAGCGGCTAACCAAGCGAGATCGGCTTCCTTGAGCTTCCAGAGCGTAGAGGCCGTCACCTGGTACGCCTGTGACAGGAGCGAGCGGGCACGTTGTGCCTGATCGTTCGCACCCGGATAGGCAGCGGCGGCGGTCCGCGCTGTGATAAGGAGACGCGGCAACGCCTGACCGAGCAACGGCCAGTGCGCATTCTGGAAGACGGTCCAGGCGTAGGTGACCTGCTGACTGAGCCGGTCAAGGTTCAGTGGTTCGGTCATATCTGTAGGCGGGGGCACGAACACCCGGCTGATGGCTTGGTAGGACTGCAAGGCGGAACGGACCGCGGAAATCTCGAAGAGATCAAGGCAGTGCTGAGCCTGGCGGACTTCGCTGGTGTCGGTCAGCGTCTCGACCGATACGTGGAGAACTTCGGCCACCCGTTCGAGCATCGGCAGGCGGAGTAGGCCGCGTTCACCGCTCTCAATCTTGTCTACCCAGCTCAGTGACCGGCCGCAGAGGTCAGCGAACTGCTGGCGAGTGAGATTACGGCGTGCACGCCACCGCGCGACCCGCCGGCCAATTTCCCGCCGCCGTTCGTTGCCGTCGTCGATGGACACCGTGTCGTACTCCAAGCTCAGGGTTGTTGAAACCTTTCGATCTCCTACACGGGGACCGGCCATCAGCAGGTTCGTGCAGCTCAGAGCCTACTGACAGGCATTCACTTCCCCGGACCGGGACACTAGACATTTTGTACGGCGTCGGCTGACCAGCAGGCCTTTAGCGTCGGCTCCTGGCCCCAGGGCCGGGCTGAGCGATGGCCTGGTGTGCGTCCCTCATCGGGGACGCCTCCCCCGCTTCCACCAGTCCGGCGTTCCCCGGTTCTGGGTGCCGCCCCAAGTGAGGACACCGCGCAGACCGGCGCAAGAGCACGTGGGCAACCATCCACGCCAGGGCACTGACAATCAGCGTCACGGTGACGGCCGGGACCAACGGCAGCTCGGCAGCGGGCGCAGCATCTGGTCGGGTATGGCCGTGCGGCCGTCGGTGTTCGTGGTCGACATCGGCGAGGGGTTTCAGGGCTGGTGGGGCGGGCTGAGCGGTGGTCGGGGTGAGGCGCTGTGATTCGGGAGGACCGGGAGCTGCTCGCCGAGTTGGCTTGCATCAATAGTGACATGGCATCGCTCGCCATGTGCATCATGGAGGGTAGTGCTGGTGCGGCTGAGCAGATGCACTACGCCCAGAGGTTGATTTGCCGCCGGTGTGCGGTTGCGACGGCGGGCTGATGAGACGGCCGGAACGGTCATTGAGGGAGAGGTCCTTGCCAGCGGACCGCTGACTCTTCCGGCGCATACTGTAGAGCCGTACTGGGAGCCGTGAGTAACGTTTGGGAAACACGGCATCGGCTAGTTTTGGGCTCTACTGCCCTACATGTGGGTGGCGGGGGTGTGGTATGGGAGCTCCAGGTTGACGGGTCCGCAGGTGAGCATGACGGTGGCCAGCGCGGCTTTGGCGCTGTGGAAGCCGTAGGCCCGGCGGATGATCAGCCGGACCTTGTTGTTCAGTCCTTCCTGGCGGCCGTTCGA
>JBOHFU010000204.1:0-6466 GCA_050699675.1 Pseudonocardiaceae bacterium | reverse complement strand
GCGACCAGCCGGCGCTGGCGTTCCTGCGACTCCGCCAACGCGCCGAGCATGCTGTTGAAGCTGCCGGTGAGCCGGGCGAGTTCATCGTCACCGGAGATCGCAATCGGTTGCAGGTCACCGGTCCGAGCGACCCGCTCGGTCGCTTCGGTCAGCCGCTGCACCGGGCGCAGCCCCGCCTGGGCGACCGCAGTGCCCGCGGCCGCGGCCAGCAGCACGCCGGCTCCCCCGACCAGGATGAATACCAGACCGAGCCGGGACAATGTGTCCCGAGTGGTGTCCAGCCCCTGGGCCACCACCAGGGCGGCGCCCGGTGCCGCCGGCACGGCGGCGATGCGTAGGTCGCGCGCCTGGTCGGTGCGCAGCGACTGGGCCTGCGCCCCCCGTGCCACGGCGAGCTCGGCTGGGCCCAGCTCCAGGTTGCCGCCCACCACGTAACGGCCAGTGGTGCCGTTGAGCAGGCCGACCCTGATGTCGGCCGCACTGAAGAAACTGTCCGGTATGCCACCGAGCTGCTCGGCGGTGGCCAGGGTGCTGCGCAGCGAATCGGCGCGCTGCAGCAGCGTGGTGTCGAGCTGGTCATAGAGACTGGTGCGGACCGTGAAGAAGCCGGCGAGCGACACCAGCGCGACGGCACTGCCGACGCAGACCGCAGCGAGCGCGGTGACCCTGGTGCGCAGCGACATTCGCCGATTCCCGAAGTTCGGGTCGGCTGCCTGGGTCACTGCTTGGGTCACGGGGGCGTCTCCCGCAACGCGTAACCCACCCCCCGCATGGTGTGGATCAGTCTCGGCTCGCCGGCCGCCTCGGTCTTGCGCCGCAGGTACCCGACGTAGACCTCCAGGGCGTTGCCGGAGGTGGGGAAATCGTAGCCCCAGACGTCTTCCAGGATGCGGCCGCGCGTGAGCACCTGCCGGGGGTGTCGCATGAACAACTCCAGCAGGCTGAACTCGGTGCGGGTAAGACTGATCCGGCGCTCACCCCGAGCGACCTCGCGGGTGCCCTGGTCGAGGACGAGGTTGGCAAAGGACAGTGTCGGGCTGGCGCCGGGGACCTGGTCGGGCGGGGACCTGCGCAGCAGCGCGCGCAACCGAGCGAGCAGCTCCTCCAGCGCGAACGGCTTGGGCAGGTAGTCGTCCGCACCGGCATCCAGCCCGGCGACCCGGTCGGAGACCGCGTCCCGGGCGGTGAGCACCAGAATGGGCAGGTCGTCACCGCTGCCGCGCAGCCGCCGGCACACTTCCAGACCGTCCACCCTCGGCATCATCACGTCGAGCACCATCGCGTCCGGTCGCTGCGCGGCGAGCACATCCATGGCCTGCTGGCCGTCCCCGGCGAGCTGCACGGTGTAGCCGTTGAACTGCAACGACCGGCGCAGCGACTCCCGGACCGCCCGGTCGTCATCGACCACGAGGATGCGCATGCGGCCAGTGTGGACCCCCAGCCTGAGAGCGGCCTTAGACAGCTGGTCTGGATGAACCGGCGGCGCGCAGGCGAACTCCACCGGGAAAAACCTCTCTCGGACCTCCTCCACCGAGGGTTCGGCGAAGATTCCGCGGAACAGTGGATGTCAGTGCGACCTCGTCCGGCCGAGGTCGCACTGACCCGCGTCGAGCATCGCCGTTCGGTGGAAAGTGGCGGACTCAAGTCTTCGGAGCACCAGGAATGATCGCACTCCGTGGAAATTCCGTTACATCTCGGCTTACCGGCGACCCTGCCGCGAACCGGTGGCAGCTGGCGGTAACGGCAGGGGGTGAATACCACGATTAACAGGCAGTTAACCAATCTTGGGAGCTACCTTGAAGACACTCGTCACTGCTGCCGCCTTAGTCGTGGTCCCACTAGCTTTGCTTAGTGGGTGCACGAACAGCGCCGCAGCACCAGCCGCGCCAATCGACTCGACTACGACGCCGTACACCTACGAGCCACCAAGCCGGACGCCAGACGCGAACTACATAAGCACCCCGGCACCCTCCGCAGTGGCACCACCGCCGACAACGTCACCTCTCGATTCCAGCGGATCGGTGCACTACGCCAACTGCACCGCAGCACGGTCCGCCGGAGCTGCGCCTCTACAGCGGGGCGAGGCCGGTTACCGGTCCGGGCTCGACCGCGACAACGACGGCGTTGCCTGCGAATAGCCCGTACGACCGGACTCGCACAGCTGGTATGCCTGAAAACCCGCAAGACCTGAGTTTCTCAGCGCGAATACCGAGAATCACCTGCGGCTAAAGCCTCGATGAGCATTGGGCGCGACTCATCCAGGCCCACGAGTCCAGCGGCCCCTGCAGTCACTGGCGGGACAGAACGAGGCAGGCGAGCCGTGCACCGGCCTGACCTGCCTGACCCGGATGTGTTGCGGTCGCCATCGCCTCGTGCACCACGATCGATCCTGGAGCCCGGTCGGTGAACATGAAAGGCACCGTGGTCTGCGACGTCCCCGAGCCGGCCGCGTCAGTGCGCACGTCCAGCCAGATCTCGTTGCTCGGATTCGCATACTCCGGGTTGGTCGATGGAGCTTGCGGCGTCGCCGCGGGATCAATCCGATTCTGGTAGTGCGGCCCTGCGGCCTCGCCCGTGGCACCACAGGCATTGGTATGCGCGTGCACCGCGTAACCCCGGTTGGGCAGCAGCCCGGTGACCATCAACTCCGCCACGGTGGAGTTGGCCGACGAAGTCATCCTGGCCTCAACGCCGCGCCGATCGGTGCCGCCGCCGGGTGGTAGGTGACGGCGGTCGAGACTGGATTCGGTGCAGCGAGCCTCCCACTGCCATACAACACCACCGCGGGTGCCACGCCGCTGGCCGTAGCGGGTGTCACTGTGGGCATGTTCTTAAGCCCCCGGTCCGCGCAGCCAATCGGCATGAAAGCCACGACGGCACCGATGACGGCGCAGGTGAGCCGCCACGACTCGGCCTACGAACGGTCGCCAGCCGGTGAGGACCATTGGTTAAGAGAGTCCCACCATGCGTACATGATGCTGCCACGCCGAGCTGCGCGACCTCCGACCCTCGACCCGGCAACCACCGGCCGTACAATCGGCCCCGCGTGTCGGGGAGGCGGTCAGAAACGACCACACGGCACGCGGCACAGGTGCGGCGCAGGCCGTCGGGACCGAGGTACCCAGCCCCAGCCCAACGGAGCGAGACCCGTCCGGCATCCTGGGCAAACGTACAAGCTAGGCCCTCGTAGCTCAGGGGATAGAGCATCGGTTTCCTAAACCGTGTGTCGCAGGTTCGAATCCTGCCGGGGGCACTATGTCTGTGCAGGTGAAATAGCTAGGGAAAGATCACTGATCTAGCTTGCGTGGTGCGGCTGGTGGTGCGAACTGTGTACGCTCGCACCATGACCGAGGCCAGGGGCGGGCGCAGGCTCCGTCAGCGCGGCGAGGTCGAGGAGCTGCCGAGCGGGGCCCTGCGAGTCAAGGTGTACGCGGGGGAAGACCCGCTCACCGGACGCCGGCACTACCTCCGAGAGACCATCGCCGCCGGCCCCACCGCGGCACGCGAAGCGGAACACGCTCGCGCGCGGCTGCTGAACCAGGTCGATGAAGGACGCAATCCACGCACGAAGGCGACCGTCAATCAGCTCATGGACCGCTACCTGGAACTGTTGAACGTCGACGTCACGACGCGGGCGGGCTACGAGGGTTACATTCGCAACCACATTCGTCCGTTGCTCGGCAGGCTCCAGGTGGGCCGTCTCAACGGTGAGACGCTTGACTCGTTCTACACGGTGCTCCGCACCTGCCGTGCCCATTGCGGAGGCAAAAAATACGTCGAGCACCGCACCCCCGGCAAGCACGAGTGCGACCAGCGGTGCACGCCGCACAAGTGCCGTCCGCTGGCAACCTCATCCATCCGCCAGATTCACTTTTGCCTGCGTGGTGCGCTCAAGCGGGCGGTCCGGTGGCGGTGGATTGCGACAAACCCACTCGACCAGGCCGAGCCCCCCGGCGCTGCCACCGCCGACCCACACCCGCCAACTCCCGAGCAGGCCGCCGCAATCGTCAACGAAGCGTTCCGCGATCTCTCGTGGGGCATGCTCGTGTGGCTGGCGATGACCACCGGCGCGCGGCGGGGCGAGTTGTGCGCGATGCGGTGGGATCTCCTCGACCTGGACAACCAGGTCCTGTCTATCCGGACGAGTATCGGCCAGCAGGGGGCCACGACATGGGAGAAGGACACCAAGACCCACCAGCAGCGGCGCATCGCGCTCGACGCGAATACTATCGCTCTGCTGACGTCCTACCGCGAAAATTGTGAAAGTCAGGCCAAAGAGTTCGGCCGGACACTGGCCCGGGAGGGACGTCTTTTCTCGTTCTCGATCGACCACTGCACCTGGCTCAAGCCCGACTCTGTCGGGCAGCGGTACCGGCGGATGTGCGCCAAGCTCGGTTGGGATATGAATATTCACCAACTGAGGCACTACTCGGCCACCGAACTCATTGCCGCCGGGGTCGATGTCCGCACCGTCGCTGGTCGCCTCGGTCACGGCGGCGGGGGGGCTACAACACTACGCGTCTACTCGGCATGGGTGGCCGAGGCCGACCAACGAGCTGCTGGCCACCTCGGCGGGCGTATGCCAAGCCCTCCGCTCATCGGTGACGTGACCGGGGCGCTGACGTCCACTGCGGAGCCCGAAGCAACCGACAATCCCTACCAACGAATTGCCGCCGACCTCAGGGGTGCGATCGTCTGCGGTGCACTGCGGCCCGGGGACCGACTCCCCACCATCGCCGATCTCGCGAACCGCTACAGCGTCGCCGTGGGCACAGCACACCGCGCGGTGGCCGAACTACGGTCCGCAGGTCTCGTCACCGTCAGCCGTGGTCGCCGAGCGGTGGTCGCCGACCCCTGTCTGCAGTGCAGGAGAGCGGAGGTTGTCCCCGCCCTCTCGGGCGGTATAGTTGAGATGTAGGACGACGTCGCCAACTGTGTCATCGAATTGTTTGTTGTCGCGGGGCAGCTCGATGCGCCAGCGGCTGACCACGCCGCCGAACTACCGCTACGAAGACATGATCCTCCGCTTCCCGGTCGATCTCAACAGTGCCTCTCTTAACCGGCTAATCGCGAGGCGCCTCAAATAGGATAAATCGGGCCTCGATTAGCCGGTTAAGAGAGGTTATCCGGGCCGGAGGCGGAACCAATCTTCGATTGGCCGGATAACCGTTCACCAACAACTGTGCCGAACGCGGCAGTCCGACCAGTCAAGGTGCAACAACGCACCTCCGGCGGCTGCTGGCGCACCCTACAAGGACTCATCGACTTCGCGCTCGTGCACTCCTACCTCGACACCGCCACCGAAGGGGGCATCGACAAACTCCAAGCACTCCATCAGCTCTTCACCACCGGCCCTTGGCTGCCAACAGCCCTCACCCCAGCTGAATAGCTACACTTCAAAGTTGCAGCAGCCTGTAGGCCAAGACCTCCGCTAATAAGCATCGTCGATGGACTTGGTGGAGCGTAGCTGCTACTGGCTTTCTGCTGAGCTTGAGTCTGTTACGACATCGCCCCCCTCGGCAGAACTCATAAGTGTATAGGGCTTCGCGCTAGCCCACAACGCTTCGGCCTCTTCCACAAAGTGTTGAAACCAGACTTCGTCCGCCGGTTGTAGCACCAACTTCGGTTCACCCGCAGAGCGGTATGTGTAGTACTCAATGAGGAGAGCCGATGATGTCGTTCGAAGTTCGGCCGTGCTATTTACGGCGATGAGCCCAATGGCGATCGGGTGCGAAGTGAGACGAACCGACAGATTGCCGCATGTGGCGCGCTGTAATTCAGTTAGCATCCGCAGAGCATGACGGACGCGCTCACGGGCGCTACTAGCTGACCTCTCCGCGTAGTAACGATCAGCGGCGATTGCTATCGCATCGGAATCCGGATCAACGATCAAGAATCGAACCCGGCATCCAGCTAGGAGTAGCTTTTCTAGCTTGCCGTAGTTGCTATTTATGAGCGTGTTTCTCGTTACACCAGTGATTAATAGATCGTCAGCGTCTTCTATTGTTGCCTTTATCTCACTACTGAAAGATTCCATGAAAATCGGCCGTCGCGTCCGAGAGAGACGCTGTTCTGCTGTTAGCGGCCAGGGGCACCCGTCTTCCCACAGTCTCAGCGCCTCGGCAGCAAAGTGATTATACCAAGGTCCGTCGGTGGCTTCGAGTCTGAAGATTGGCGCGGCTTCGCCTGTGGGCTTGTGTTCGTAGTGTTGTACGTATACTACTCCCGTAGGCTTTCCTAGATCAAGTGCATTGATTCCAACCTTAGGGGGCCAAGGAAGCACTCGGACTTCCAAGCGTCCACTCTTCGACTCTTCCTTGATCATCGCGAGATCATCGAGCGTCGTCAGTATCCGGTTCTGTAGGCGCCTGGCAGCTATGTTTGGATAGCTGGCCTCAGCCGCCGCCGCGAGTGCGTCGTCTGTTGGGTCCATCACGAGAACTCTAATTCGCCCTCCTGAAGAAAT
>JBOHFU010000203.1:0-6528 GCA_050699675.1 Pseudonocardiaceae bacterium | reverse complement strand
CCCGGAGTCCAGCAGCGCGATGAGCTCGTCGCGCTCGTGCAGGGCGACGGGTTCGATGCCGCCGAAGATCTGTGTGGTGTCACCGGCGGGCACGACGCGGGCGCACACCAACGTGCCCGCCTTGAGTGCCTGGCTGGCCGTCCGCTCCCGGACCTGGTGGACGTCGCCGGTGCGCACGTCCCGCATCGTGAAGCCTTCACCGCGTCGGACCCGCTCGATCTCGTACACCGACCGGTCGATGAGCAGCCACTGCTCGGCCAGCAGCCGCTCGTCCTCGGGCAGCAACACGCCCCGGGTGGCCACGAACTCGGCGAACGCGCCGCCCTCGAACAGGATCGCGTCGGTGACCAGCGGTTCACCCAGCGCGCCGAGCAAAGCATGGGGAACCTCGGCGAACTGTGCGCGCACTCCCGCGGCCTCGATCACCGCAACGCGCCAGGGGCTGTCGAGCAGGAACATGCCCGCCTTCTGATACAGCCACGCCGCGCGCTCGTCCAGCGGGAGCTGCTCGTGATGAAGGTGGCATTTCTTGTACTTGTGGCCGGATCCGCACCAGCACGGCTGGTTGCGGCCGAGATCGGGCCGGGGCACGGCCTGGAATCGCTCGAGCAGCTCGACCAGTACGTGGTCGGACGGGGTTCCCGCGCGGCGCAGCAGTGCCAGCCCGCGGGCCGCGTCGCCGCGGTCGCTGGCGTACCTGGCGAGATCAACCAGCGTCGGCGACCACTGCGGGTCGATCGACTCCGCGGCGTGGTAGGCCGCCTCGGCCCGGACGAGGTCGGCGAGCCGCTCGTGGGCCTTGCCGCGTAGCCACCGCAATGCCGGGCGAGCGACCCGTGGCACCAGCGGCTCGAGTGTCTCGGCGAACAGGCCGAGCGCCGCGGCGCCCTCGCTGCCGGATCCGATGGTCTCGGCCAGGACCGCCTCGGCCACGGCGGGCTCGGCCAGGAACACCGTGGTTGCCCTGACCGTGGCTGCCCGCACCGTCGCAGCCTCACCGTGATCACGGTCCGGGTTGGTCGGTGACGGCTCCGGTTGGCTCGTGAGCTCGGCGGCGAAGGCGGCCAGCGCGGCCTCATCCCCATCCTCCTGGGCGGCCAGCGCGGCCGCGTGTATCTCGGCGGCCCGGTCGTACAGCGTGACGATCGCCAGGACCGCGAGGGCTTCGTCGTCGCTGAGGTCATACACCCGGGCTATCGCCGCGCACCGCTTCTCCACCCGCCACCGCCGGAAGTCGAATCCCCCCGCGGCGAGCCACTCGCCGTCATGAGCCAGCCCGCAGGCATCCAGCGCCGTCCCCAGCGGCGGCAGTGGTTCGGTGAACAGCGTCGGATCATCCGCACACGCCGTCCAGACCGCGACGTCCAGCGGCAGGGGCTCGTCGGACTCGGTCTCAAGAAGGACTGCGCTCAGCCGCTGCTCCAGCCTGGCCAGTGCCTCAGGCCTTGCCACTTGCTCCGGAACGACCTCCAGTAACAGCCCGTCCCCGGCGAGACCGAGCGCGATGACATCACCCTCGCCGAGCCCCTTTCCCTGCAGATAGCCGGGCGGGAGCAGCAGGGCACCGTGATCGCCCACCACATCCAGCGGGATGTCCCGGCCGGTCAGGGTTTCGGCGTCGAACGGCATGAGCACCTTAATCACCGGTGAGCCGTCGGCCAGCCGCTGGTACTCCTGGCGCTCGGTCGGCATGTCGAACGGTTGGAGATCCGGGTTCACCTCGAGGATGTCGTGCTCGACCTCCGGCCCGGTCACCCGGTGCGTGAACACCCGGCCGGCCAGCAGGGCCGGCAACGACGCCCACCGGTCATCGGCCAGCACCGTCAGCAGGCCGTCGCCGTCGTCCAGCGCCTCGTCCAGCGCCTCACCGGGATCGTCGCCGAGATCCACACCGCGACCCGCCAGCGCGACGGCAATCTGGTGCTCGGTCATCGGCCCGTTCTCGGCCAGCATCCCGGCAATCACGTCAACGTGCCCCGGACTCGTCACGGGCAGTGAGTCAGCCATGACGCGACACCGTACCGAGGCTAATCCCCTCGGCAGCGTCGGGCGGCTCTCTGGCGACAGCGAGGTCTGGTCGGCGATCGAGCGCTCCGTCGCGCGATCCAGCTCCGGACTACGGTGGCCGTCTGGTGTCGGCTGAGCGCATCGATTGTTGTCGGGTCATCTGTCCCATGATTGTCAGCTATAATGTACCCGTGATGTCTGCTCCCGCTCTGCTCGTTCCTCGACGGATCGCGGCGGCACTGGACGCTGCCATGACAGTGAGCCCGGTCGTCGCGGTCACCGGAGCGCGCACCGCGGGCAAGAGCACGCTGGCCGGGCAGATCACCGGCCGCACCGGCGGAACGTTCATCGATCTGGACGATCCGGCGGTGCGGCGGTTGGCGATCGCGGACCCGACCGCGTTCGTGCGCGACCTGGCCGAGCCGATCGTGATCGACGAGTTCCAGCGGGTACCCGATCTCCTTGCCGCGATCAAGTCCGAACTCAACCGCGACTGGCGGCCCGGCCGGTTCGTGCTGGCGGGTTCGGCCCGGCACGAGGCTGTGCCCGAGCTCGCCGACTTCCTCACCGGCCGGGTGGAGCTGCTGCGTCTGTGGCCCTTCGCGATGGCTGAGCTGCAGCCGGCTGCAGCATCGATCGTGGACAGACTGTTTGACGGTGTGGTGCCGCGGCGGCGGACGTCGGCGATGAGCCGGACTGACCTGGTCGATGTTGTGCTGCGGGGCGGATACCCGATCGCGGTCGGGCTGGCACCCGATGCACGGGCGCGGTGGTTCGGCAATCTCGCCACGCTGGTTGTCGAGCGGATCTCCGACGACGTAACCGTTGTCCGCAACGCCGACATGCTCGGCCGGTTCCTCCGGTTGGCCGCTGCCAGCACCGCCCAGCTGCGCAATGCCGCCGAGATCGGGCGGGGGATCGGTCTCGGGCGCGACCAGTCCGGCACCTATCTGCGGCTGCTCGAGCTCGTCTACCTGACTGTCGAGCTGCCCGCCTGGTCTCCGAACCAGTCCTCCCGGGTGACCAAGCGACCCAAGCTTCACCTCGTGGACAGCGGACTCGCCGCGCACCTCCAGGGCGTCACCGCCCAGCGACTGGCACCCACCGATCCTGCCGGCGCGGCGAGTTTCGGCGCGTTGCTCGAGACCTTCGTGGTCACCGAGGTCATCAAGCAGCTCGGCTGGTCCGCCACGGTGGTCCGCCCGTTTCACTACCGCACAGCCGACGGCGTCGAGGTCGACCTGGTGCTCGAGGCGGCCGACGGCAGGGTGGCCGCAATCGAGATCAAGGCCGGAAGCCGGCTGACCAAGGAAGCCACCCGCGGCCTGGTGCACCTGCGCGACCGGCTCGGGGACCGCTTCATCGCCGGCCTGGTGCTCAACACTGGAAGCCAGGCGCAACGTGTCGGGGACCGTCTGTCCGTCGCCCCGGTGGACCAACTCTGGCATGTCGAGCAGAGCTGAGCGATGTTTGGTAGTGCTCGGGTGCTGCTGGTGGTGGCGATCACCGAAATCCCTGCATGATTGAATCAGTACAGCGTTGCGCCTGGTCAAGACCGATGTTGATGTTGTACGAGGTGGTGGAGCAACGTGTGGAGCGTTGCGACGCCCTGCTCCCGGGTGGGTCCGGCGCGGAGCCTTCCGTGGCGTAGGACGGTGCGGTCTCGCATCGTGTTGCGGAGCAGCGTGGCAAGGCCGTCGATATCCCGGTGGTGGACATGATGGAAGCGTTGGGCCTCGGGGCTTTGGAGCAGTGCCGCGCCCGGTGGACAGACTGCGATGACAGGAACGCCTGTCGCGAGGTAGTCGTAGATCTTTGCGGGGATGCGGGACTCGGCAGCGCTGGCGTTGTTCGTGGTGACGAGCGCGGCGTCGGCTTGGTGGAGTCGTTCGTAGAGTTTTCGGCGTGATCCTGCGGTGTGGGGCACGAGCGGATGCCCGGTGGCGAGGCGCAGTTGGGCTGCGATGGGTGGCGATACCCCTCCGATGATGGTGAGTTCGGCGACTGCTGGCCCGACACGCCGCAGCGCGTCAAGGAGGATTCCGGGACCGTTGCGCCCGTACCAGTAGCCGTTCATCACGAGGTCCAGTGGTTGTCCGTTACGTTCCGGTCGGCGCGCCACATCGTGCAGCCCTCGACGTCGGCAGCATCGAAGCCGTTGGGTACGGAGATCATGCGGTTCGGCGTGATCTCCAGGTGTCGGACGAGTAGGTCACCGAGCGCCGACCCACCGGCATAGATGACCGCGGCGGCCCGCCGCAGCGCATGTCGCTCGATCGGCCTGGTCGCGCGGGCGAGTAGAGGCGGGTGGCGGCGGGCGCTCCACGGGTCGCGGTAATCCACAACGAGCGGCACCCGTGGGTCCAGCGTGACCGCGGCGGCTCCCAGCAGGGAGAACGGCGGCACCGAAACGACGGCCACGTCGGCAGCTACACCGCCCAGCGCCTGGTGTGCGCCCCATCCTGCCCCGGGCCGGAGGTCCCCTTCGACGCCGACGTTCTCCAGTACCGAGCGCAGGACTGCGGGTGTGTGGGTGAGCAGGCGGCCGACTAGGCCGGTCGGCGGCAACGGTGGGTCGATGACTGTGACGTGCCAGCCGCGCTGGGTCAGCCCGCTGCCGAAGGCGTCGATGCGGCCGCCCACCGCGTTATTCGCGTCCGCACCAGCGGCGACCAGGGTGACTCTCGGCCTCACGAGTGCGCGGCAGCGGCGCCCTGGCGATCTCGGGAAGCATTGCCTTGCTGTATCTGGTCGCGGTCGAAGGCCCAGATCCGGGTGGAGACACCGAGCAGCCGCAACGGGCAACTGCTGGCCATGTTGAGATCGCCCAGGCTACGGGGGACCGGCGGCGGCACCAGGACCACCACCCGGCCACCGGGTCGCGTGACCCGCGCCATTTCGGTCAAGGTGCATCGGAGCCAGCGGGCCGGGTCCTCAACCTGGAACTGCCGCCCGAAGGGAAGGTTGGACACCACAGCGTCGAACGTGGCGTCGTCGTGGGGAAGCTTGAGGACGTCGGCCTGTTCCACCACACTCCGGGGCACGTTCTCGCGGGCGATCGCGACAGCCTCAGGGTCCACGTCCGAACCGACTGCCTCCCAGCCCACCGAAAGCGCCTCCTCCAGGAGCGTCCCCGACCCGCAACAAGGGTCGAGCATGCGTCCAGGGCTCTCACCGGCGAGCCGGATCATCGCGGCGGCGACCACGGGACGTAGGGCTCCGCGTCGCTCGGTGGGCCGACCGCCGCCGTGCTGGCGCATTCGCTTGTCGGACAGTCGAAGCCCGGCCACAAAAGCTGCCCGCTGGTATTCGAGTACCCACAGCTCCATCTCAGCAGGGTCCGCAACGCGCCATCGCGGTCGCTGACCGGCTACTGCGGTAGTGACCGCATCACGGAGCTCGGTGCGCTTGAAGCGAGTCTCGTCGACCACCCGGGCGATCACCCGGTAGGTCATCGAGGAGTTCAGGTGCCGGACGAACCGGGTCCACACCGACAGGCCGCGTTCTAGGTCGGTCCTGGTCACCAGGGAGTCGGCGACGCGCCGGGGTGGGCCACTCGCGGTGCGCGCGAGCGTGACGAACACATCCTCCGCGAGTCGAAGCGTGGAGAAGTCCGGCTGGGCGCCGCGGTGCATCCGGAAGAACACGATGTCGGCCCGGCCGTCGTTGCCGGGTTCCTCAACCGGTTCGAGATCCGGATGAGCAGTGATCTCCTGCCGAAGCAACCTCCCGAGCCCGGGCAGCGTGGTCGCGAAGAAGCCCGGTGCGCCCGCGCGCCCCTGCGGGTCGGCGCCCCGCTTCCGACGCTCCACACGTCCCATAGCCGGTTACGGTACCGGTGGCAGGTCACATTGGCGGCCTCACAGCGCCAGTACGACGTTTCGCAGGTACCGGGTTTGTGCTCCCAGGGCGAACTTGTACGGCTCGTCGCCTCGGCCCAGCTCAATGACACGAACGCCGCCCGCCACCGCCATCCGAGCGGCCTCGGCCAGCAGCAGGTGACTTGGACTGTGTCGGGCCGCCGTCGGCTGGTAGGTGCTCATGTAGAGCAGGTCGGCGCCCGGGGGTCGGAAGAACAGTGCCTGCGCGAGCGGTTCGCCATCGAGATTCAGGCGCCCGAGCAGGCAACGTCCCTCGGCGGCGAGGCTACTGCCGGCGTCGGCCAGGAACTCGGGGAAGCGCGGGTGCCGGTCCATCAGTGGCAGATCGCAGAGCCGTCCGCGAGCCGCCCACGCAGCCAACCGGAGCCGAGCGAAGCCGGGCAGGGCGGCAGCGAGCTCCGCTTGGTTGGTCAATCGCTGCACCGTGAGCTTCCCGGAGTCCTCGAGTCCGCGTCGCGCGCTGCGCAGTGTGCGCCGCCGCTTGCGCGACCACCCCGAAATGCAGCCGAGTGCACCGAACTCCGGGTCTGCGTCGTTCAGGTGCAACACTGGGGCTGGGCACCCGGCTCGGCTGATCGCCGCGCAGGTGAGCTGCCCACCGGGTCGCACATCCTCCAGCACAGTCCTGCCCGGCTCCCTC
>JBOHFU010000202.1:0-6542 GCA_050699675.1 Pseudonocardiaceae bacterium | reverse complement strand
TAGCGGGCCGGGCGCAGCACCACGAACAGGATGTCGCCATAGCGCTCCAGCTTCGGCCGCTGGTGGGCGTGCACCGCGTCCTCGACGGTCAGCTCGTGCAGGCCGAACTCGGCGGCCACCGAGGCGATCTCCTGCTCGTCGGGCCGGTAGAGCCCGATCCAGGCCAGGCACTCGCTGCTGCTGGCGCTGTGCTCGCGCAACAGCTCGTAGGTCGTCTCCAACGACTCGGGTGCCACGCAGCGGCGGCCATCGGAGTACACCGCGTTGTCCACGACCGTCATCGGTCACCTCCTCACGCCCAGCATCGTGCCAGTCAACTGCACTCGCCGTTGACCTTGCACATGCCGCTCGCGGTCGGTACCGAGGTGCGGCAATCCAGGCCGGGCCGTCACACCGGGACGAGATCGGTGCGGCCGAAGTCGTCAGCCCTCGGTGCGGCTCAGCGCGAGCGCGCCTCCGTTGAGCATGGTGGCGGCCTCGGTGTCGGTGAAGGCCAGGTCTGCGGCCCGGATCTTCAGCAACTCCCCGTGCGCGCGCAGCCGGCCGAACGGCAGCGGGGGTTCGCTGCGGGTGGCGAGCACCAGGTGCAGGCCGGGCGGTTGGTGGGCCAGCAGGTAGGCCACGCCGATCAGAAGTTGACGTCGGCCCACAGGGGGTCGTGGTCGGAGTGCTCCGCAGTGGTTGCGTCGCCCCCCCGCACTTTCACCGACGGTGAGACGAAGATAAAATCGATCTTTCTTCCTCCCGCAGGGCGGTCCTCCCCGAAGGGCCAGTCGTCGGATGTCGTCTCACCGCTGCGGCAGGAAAGGGGGAACGCCGAGCTACTCGGCCTCATGTCGTTTCCGCATGGACTGTCCACTTCCTTGAGTTCGCCGTTCGCGCCGGAACCGTAGTCGCGGTGGTAGAAGTAGTCGGCCACCGCAGACAAGGGAGGGGCGTTGAGGTCGCCGCCGACGAACTGCATGTAGCCCGCATAATCCTCGGCCAGGATGCGCTTGGCCTCCCGGGCCTCGGCGAGCCGGGCGTCGACGTCGTCCCTAGAACTCCCAGAACTGAGGTGTATGGAGCAGACAACGACCTTCTTCGCCTTCACCTGCACGCACAGCATCTCCCGCTGCTCCCGCCGCTGCTGCTGCTGCTCCTCGTCGTCCGGCGACTTGAGGTCATGGCCCTCCGGGTTTTCGAAGTCAATACCGAAGTTGTTGCGATACAGGATCGCATTGCCGAAGTCCGAGGGGTGTCTGCACTTCGCGGTCGACCCGGACTTCGTCTTCACGGGGTCAAACTTCACCTTATAGGCGCGAAGCTCGTTGTCGAGACGATCGGTCCAGTCTCGGCACGCCTCCTGCAGTGCAATGAACGCAGGTTGTCGGCTCTCTACGCTGCGGACGAGAGCGTCCGGTGCTTCTTTGCCTTTCGGCCCGTGCTCTTCATGGCCGCCGGCCATGTTGAAGGTACCGATTTGGTAGGCGGTTGTGGCCTGGGCCGACCCCGCCGACGCGACGGTCCCGCCCATCACCACTCCGGCCACGACGGCCAGCGCGCCGATGTTCCGTCGGATTCGTGCTGTGCTCATTTCTGCTACCCCGTGTCGCTGATGTCGCATCGATATCGGCGTACTGGTCGTGAATGTCCCCGGCCCAACTCTGCATCATGCCATGCAGGACGCGGCGGCGCCAGTCCAATGCGATCGATACGGCCGCTTTTGGCTGATGTTGCGTGCCGCATGGCCGTCCATCTCCCCCAGTAATCTTACGTGCGGTACGTGCCTCGACAGTTACAGTGCGTGTCCGTATCCGTACTACAAATTGGCGCGACAGGTGTATGAAGGTCGTTTCCGCTGAGAAGGCGCTAAAGTCCGGCGGCGGGGCCCACTCACACGGATAGTCGCCGTTGCGAGGAGGGGAAGGCGATGACGCCCGTCGCTGACTCGATCCGCGAGACCACGTTGGATAGCCCGCTGTCCTCGGCGAGCATGCGGTACAGCGTGCGCCCGGCCCCCGCGAGACGCGCCCCTTGGGGCTGCGCTTCGCCCAGGTCGTCCCCATGCCAGCGGCTGCGATCCGGGAGCTGGAGTCCTGGCCTGTGGAGGTGGGGCGGGATGAGCTGGCACGCGGTACGGCCGTCGCGCTAGGGAAGATTACGGAGGGACAGCATCCGGGTGTACACGGAAGATCTCGTTCTCGTGAGGCTCCGGCTCATTACATTCCCACCGGATAACGTAAGCACCGCTCGCGGTGGACTCGCGGTTGATATTCAGGCAGTCGCGGTGCTTGAGTCCGCGGAACATGACGTCGACCGAGTCCGCCCGCCGTTGCAGCACGTTCAGAATCCAGAGCTGTGAGCCATTGCCGGGTTTGCAGGGCCGCTGAACAACCTGGGTCGCGCCTCCGATCCTCCGCTCGGCGTCGGCCGACTCCAGGCACATGCCCGAAGCGGCGTTGACGATTTGAACGATCCGATCCCCGGTGTTTCCCGGTGCGGCAGCCGGCTCGTCGGGCAGCGTCCAGTTCGCGCTGCGCGCATCGGTGCAGTCGATCTGGTGCGCGGAGGCGCCTATCGAGGCACCATCATCTTTGATCGCGACGCATTTGCCGCTGTTCAATGCGACCAGCGTCGTGCTGCCGGCCGGCGGCTCCGCGGTGGCGGCCTTCGCGGCACGCCCCGGGCACGGTGGTTTGTAGGCTTGCCCGCGAAAGTAGCCGTCCCACTGCTCAGGGCTGAGGGGTGAGCTCACCGCCTCGCAGATCTCGGTGACGGCGCGGTCCACGTCGGTTTCCCAGAGGCGCACGTCCTGAACTCGGCCTGCCAGGGCAAGGGTATGGAGGTCGGGACTGAACGCCGCGGACTCGACTGACTCGTTGTTACCGGCGAGAGGTGCCGCCCACAGTTCGGGGTGATCCGGATCCGAGACATTCCATAACCGGGCCGTGGTGTCCTGACTTGTGGTGACGAGAGTCTTGCGGTCCGCAGAGAACGCGACACCGGTGACCGGCCCCGAATGACCGTCGAGAATCCTCGGTAGCGCTCGAGGGTGCTGCCGGTCGCTGACGTCGAACAGCCTTGCCGTCGTGTCCCCGTTCCCAGTGGCCAGGATGTTGCCGTCGGGGCTGAACGCAACGTCGTAGACGTCATCCATGTCTTGCTCGACCAGCACCGACACCGGATTACGAGGTTCGGTAATATCCCACAGCCTTGCCGTCCTGTCGCTTCCTCCTGCGCTGGCCAAGTATCGTCCGTCGGGACTGATCGCAACCGATAACACCTCGCGGGTGTGCCCGGAAAGCTCACCCGCCAGGCGAGGCCCGTCCGCCGTCAACTCCCACAGCCGGATCGTCTCGGGCGTCGCGCCACCAGTGACCAGCAAGCGGTTGTCACGGCTGAACACCAGTGGCGAAGCGAGAACAGGACCGATGGTGAGAATCGGTTCCGGCTGCGCTGCGCCCCGCAGGGCGTCAACGGCCCACAGACGCACGATGTGGTCCGTGCTGGAGGTGGCCAGCAGCTTGTCATCGTGGCTCAACACCGCCGACCGGACCGGGTGAGGATGCGGAACAGCGATCGGCGGATCGGCGAGACTCGGTCGGTCACCCAGCTTCCAGATGCTTGTCTCCCGGCTCGCGGCCACCAGCAGCCGACCGTCGGAGTTGAACGCGACAGTGTCGACTGCTGTCTGGCTGTCGACGTTTGCTCGACGCGGGAGGTCCAGGTTCACCAACGCGCTCAGCACAGCACCACGGGCCTCGGCCGTCTGCGACAGGTCGTAGGCGGCCGAGGCAAGCTGCGCGGCCAGCGCCGGGTCGGCCGCCCGGAGCCCAATCGCGGTAGCACTGACCTCGCGGGACAGGGCTGCCTCCTGCAGCCGGACCGCGTCGTTTCTCGCCTCAACGGCGTCGTTTCGGGACTGAACGGCGAACACGGTCGCGGTGGTTGCCATCAACACCAGTGCGCTGAGCACCGCGATGAGTGTGCGCAGCCGGCCCCGCCGCGCAACTGCGAGTTCGTCGGCCCGCTCTCGGCCCACCGAGGCGTGCAGAAACTCGCTCGTCAGGGCGGGAAGACACGGATCAGCGGCATCAAGACGTTCCCTGAGAGCCGCCAGCCGGTGTCCCCGGTAGAGGTCCGACTCGTGTCGCCCGTCGCGGTCCCACGCCTTGGCGGCCTCGGCGAGCCGCTGTTGCAGCAGGAGCTCTTCGCGATCGGCGTCGATCCACTGGCGCAGCCGCGGCCACGCCCGGAGCAGGATCTCGTGGACAATCTCGACAGTCGTCTCATCGGTGGTGACCAGACGCGCATCGACCAGTGCGTTCAGCACCTTCTCAACCCCGGCCGAGTCAGTCGGCTCGGCAACCAGATGGGCGCGCTCGACTTGGCGACGGGTGTCGTCCGCGCCGTCACCGAGTTGAATCATGCGGAGCAGAACGCTTCGGGCGATCTCCTGTTGATCCGGCTGCAACATCCGGTAGGCGCGCTCGGCCGTTTTCGCGATCGCACCGCTGATACCACCGACCAGTCGGTAGCCCGCGATGGTCATCCGCCCACCGTCTCGTTGCTGCCAGGTCGCGAGCAGCGCATGGGCCAGCAGCGGCAGGGAACCGGGCCGGTAGCTCGATTCATCGGCCGCCTCGTCGCAGAAACCGAGATCGGCGAGCATCAGCTCTTCAAGTCCGGGCTCCAGGTCGAGACCCACCGCATGGGCGGGTTTCGCAATCGCCGCACGCAGCTCCGGATCGGTCATCGCCGCCAGCATCAGCGGCCCGCGCCGAACGGCCTCGACGAGTTCCGGATACACCGCGCAGCGGCCGAAGAAGTCGGCCCGCAGACCGAGAATGACCAGCGCCGCAGGTGTGCCCTCAGCACAGGTGCTGGTTGCGGCTGCACACAACGCCTGGATGAAAACTCGTCGATACCGTTCGTTGGGACAGAGGGTGAATACCTCTTCGAACTGATCGACCACCAGTACCGCGGTGGTCGGGTTCACGCAGCCGGCAACTCCGGGATCAGACAACTTTCGCAGCACATCAACAGCACGGCCCGCGTCCGTCAGTAACGTGGAGACGATTTCATGATGATCGATCTGAGCTACGGTGGCCAGCTGGATGGCGAGCTCACGAACCGGGTCCGCGGTCGGGGTGAACACCAGCAGCGGCAGATGCTCCGATCCGGGCAACCGGCCCTCAGTCAGTGCGGATGACAGACCCGCTCGCAACAGTGAGGATTTTCCCGTTCCCGACGGCCCGACGACTACCAGTGGTCCGGTCCCGTCCAACCGCTCGGCCAGCAGACTCAGCAGTTCCGCAGTGTCCTTCTCCCGCCCGAAGAACCATTGCGCCTGATTCGGCCCGAATGCAGCCATTCCCGGATAAGGGCAGATCGCCGTCACCGTCGATAGCCCTTCGTCGCTGCCCGCGTCTGCTACCACTGCATCCGGCGCACCATCTCGTAGATGGCCGAGATCGTGAAGTTTGTCCCGTGCTGCCGCCCACCGGTTGACGTTGGCCCCACACGCAGTGGTGAATCGCACGACGAAATCAGCGGTGGGCAGCCCGTCATTCTTCAGCGCCCTGTTGGCGGTGGACACCGGCATCGTCGTGCCGTGGCGAGCTGCCGCTGCCTCAAGCTGCTGCAGCGATGTGTATCCCGCCCACAGCATCAGCTCGCGCAAGCGGGCCCGGAACTGCTGCTGATTCGACGACGTCGCGGGGTCCGGTTCCTCGCCTCGCCGAGCCGCAGCCACCTGGGTTACCTCCGTGATCAAGGGGTCAGGGCCCAGGAGCATACATCGCAACCGCAGGTCAGCAGCATGCCGTATACGGGAATCAGCCAGCGGTCTGGTAGCTGAGCCAATCTTTTGAGGCGGGCGAGTTCGGCGGCAAGCTTGCTTCCTTCGGGCTCAGTCGCCGGGACGACGAGCACGGTGGTTCCCGCCGCTATGAAGTCGCCATAAGTCGGTGAGTCAGCCGGCGTACCCGCCCCAGCAGCTGAGCCGCTATAGAAAGGACCGAGCCATGAAGCCTGACAACACAAGCAGCTGTACCGCCTTCGGCGCAAAGGGGGGAGGAGAAGTCGACGATGCCGGAGTCGTACCGTAAGCGTCTCGTCCTGCTTACGGCAACGTTGGGTATCGTAACCTGCGGTCTGCTGGGAGCGGGTACAGCCTCGGCAGGGACCAACGGGCAGCAAATCAACTACTACAGTCACTATTCTTATGCCCAGTGCACGGTAGGGACGAATCAAAACGGTGAAAGTATCCAGAACTGCACCCAGTTGCGCATCGGCTCCAACCCCGACCAAGGCTACTGGTGGATCGGCCTGGTTGACATTACCTGGTACCACTCTGATCGCAGCCACGTATCGAGCACGTGTGGTGTGCCGAAATCGCAGGACGGAGATTACTTCACCTGCTACGAACCGTCGTAAATACCGACGATTCTGACCGGCGGTTGGCAAGGGCACGCAACGACCAGGATTCCAGGAGCCAGGAGCCAGGAGTGGGAGGCGGGCGGACCACCGAAAACGGCTCACCTTCTGTGAAATGATTG